>DRLE01000261.1 GCA_011051475.1 Gammaproteobacteria bacterium | reverse complement strand
CGGCATCGGTATTATTCTCGACTGGGTGCCGGCACATTTTCCGCGTGACGAATTCGCCCTGGCGCGCTTTACCGGCGAAAGCTGTTACGAATACGGAGACCCGAACAAGGGCGAACATGTCGACTGGGGCACGCTGATCTTCAACTACGGACGCAACGAGGTACGCAACTTTCTGGTTGCCAACGCGGTTTACTGGATCGAGGAATTTCATATCGACGGTTTTCGCGTCGATGCCGTGGCCTCCATGCTCTACCTCGACTACTCGCGCGAGCACGGCCAGTGGACGCCGAATATCTACGGCGGGCGCGAGCATCTGGAGGCCATCGACTTTCTGCGCAATCTCAACGAGGTGGTGCACGCCGAATTCCCCGGCGTACTCACCATGGCCGAGGAAAGCACCGACTGGCCCATGGTATCGCGCCCCACCGACGGCGGCGGCCTGGGCTTTTCCATGAAATGGAATATGGGCTGGATGCACGATACCCTGACCTATATGCAGACCGACCCGCTGTACCGGCGCTTTCACCAGGAGCAGCTGACCTTCAGCCAGCTTTATGCCTACAGCGAAAACTTTATCCTGCCGCTGTCACACGACGAGGTTGTGCACATGAAGCGCAGCATGCTGGACAAGATGCCCGGCGATGTCTGGCAGAAGTTTGCCAACCTGCGCGCACTGTATGCCTATCACTACGCCCACCCCGGTAAAAAACTGCTGTTTATGGGCGGTGAGTTCGGCCAGTGGAACGAGTGGACCGAAAGCCGCGAGCTCGACTGGATCGTGGCCGGCATGGACAGACACGCCGGCCTCTATAACCTGATCTGCGATCTGAATCGCCTCTATCGCGACTCACCGGCCCTGCACCGGCACGATTTCGAACCACAGGGCTTTCAGTGGCTGAGCTGCGACGATGCCGACAACTCGGTGCTGGCCTTTGCCCGCCACGGCGACAACCGCCTGATGCTGTGCCTGTTCAACTTCACACCGGCCACCCTGGAAAACTATACTATCGGTGTACCGCAGGCCGGCCGCTATAAAGAAGTGCTAAACTCCGATGCCGCCTGGTACGGCGGTTCCGATACCGGCAATGCGGGTGAGGTTGCCAGCCGGGCACAGCCGGAACACGGCTTTGAACAAAGCCTGCAACTGACCCTGCCGCCCCTGGGCGCGCTGTTTCTGGAGAAAATATAAATTTGAACATCCTGTTTGCTGCCAGTGAGGCATTTCCCTATATTAAAACCGGCGGCCTGGGCGATGTCGTGCACAGCCTGCCCATTGCCCTGCGCCAGCTCGGCGACGATGTTCGCCTGGTGCTGCCTGCCTACCGCGATGTCATGGCGTCCATGGAATCCCTGCAGGATATTGCCTGGTGGGACCTGCCCGGTGTCGGCCTGACCCACCGCGTACGCCTGCTGCTGGCAAAACCGGCGGATAATGATGAGTTTGTTTACCTGATCGATGTGCCTGCCCTGTTCGACCGGCCCGGCAACCCCTATGTCAATACCGAAGGCCAGAACTGGCCGGACAATGCCGAGCGCTTCAGCGTGTTCAGCCGTGCCGTGGCGCAGATGGCCCGTGGTATTCCCGGCAGCGACTGGGTGCCCGATGTGATTCACGCCCACGACTGGCAGACCGGCCTGGTGCCGGCCTTCGTCAGCATGGCGCACCCGCGCCCGAAAACCGTATTCACCATCCACAACCTGGCCTATGACGGCTATTTCTCCCACGGCGACTTCAACTCGCTGGCGCTGCCGCCGGAATGGTGGTCACCGCAGCATGTCGAGTTCCATGGTGGTTTTTCCATGCTCAAGGCCGGTATGGTTTTTGCCGACCGCACTACCACGGTCAGCCCCACCTATGCCCGTGAGATCTGTACCCCCGAATTCGGCTACGGCTTTGAAGGCATACTCAAGCATCTTGGCGACCGGCTCAGCGGTATTATCAACGGCATCGATCTGGATATCTGGAACCCGGCCAATGATGCGTTTATTGCCTGCAACTACCACTTTAGCGGCAACAGTGCGACCGAGCGTAAGAAATGGCAGGCGGCAAAGGCCGAAAACAAAAAAGACCTGCTGCTAAAAACCGGCCTTCTCGACAGGGCGAAAGCCGCCACAACGAAAACGGGAGCGGCTGCAAAAGCCGAAGCGCCACTGCTGGGCTTTATCGGTCGCCTGGTCGAACAGAAAGGCGTCGACCTGATTATCGAGATGCTGCCGGCACTGCTGACTGAAAGCAAGGCCAGCATGGTCATCCTCGGCACCGGTGACCACCTCTACGAAACCGAACTGAAAAAACTGGCGCAGCAGTACCCGGACCGGCTGCACGTGCATATCGGTTACTCCGAGGCCTTTGCCCACCGCATCGAAGCCGGCTGTGACCTGTTTATCATGCCCTCGCGCTTTGAGCCCTGCGGCCTGAACCAGATGTACAGCCTGCGTTACGGCACCCCGCCGCTGGTCAACCACACCGGCGGTCTGGCCGATACCGTTACCGACACCCGTGCCGAAACCCTGAAAAACAGAACAGCCACCGGTTTTGTCCTGCATGACCTGAAAGCACAGTCACTGCTTTCCACGGTCATACGCGCCATTGACGTCTATCGCAAGCCATCACAGTGGGCGCAAATTTGCGAAACCGCCATGTCACAGGAACTGGGCTGGGATACCAGCGCAGGAAAATACCAGGCGCTGTACCGCGAAGCCTGAACTCTGATCGATATCCTGGTCAAAACCAGGACCGAAGCCGCGAACATAATCAGGCACAAAACATCCGCGCAGGCGGCAGCCAATACCGCTAAAATACCGGCATTAATCGTTGCCACCGCCGGTTACACATAACGAGATCGACCATGAAAAAAAAAGACTGGGTTAATACAAGCAATATCCCCGATCTGGCTCCGCTGCCGGCAGACAGCCGCTCGCTGTCCGAGGGCTTTCACCGCTATCTGAAAAACCACCTCGGCCACTTCCTCAGCTGCCTGCCCTTTTATATCTATGAAGCCATGGCGTTGACCATTCGCGACCGCATAATGGATCACTGGAGCAGTACCTGGCAGCGGCACAAACAGCCGAAGGTACGCAAGGCCTATTATCTGTCACTGGAATTCCTCATCGGCCGCGCCCTGGGCAACCACCTGCTCAACCTCGATATGGAAGAGGACACCCGCGAAGCCCTGCAGCGCTTTTCCGTCAAGCTTGAAGACCTGATGGAAGAAGAACCCGATGCCGGTCTTGGCAATGGCGGTCTCGGCCGCCTGGCCGCCTGTTTTATGGACAGCTGCGCCACCCTGGAGCTGCCGGTAATCGGCTACGGCATTCGCTATGAATACGGCATGTTCCGCCAGCACATCGAGGACGGCTACCAGGTAGAGGAGCCCGACCACTGGCTGCGGGACGGTAACCCCTGGGAAGTTTCGCGCCCGGAATATGAACAGGTGATCCGCTTCGGTGGACGCACCGAGCATTACCACGACCCCGAAGGCATCCACCGCGCGCGCTGGGTCGACACCAATGATGTTATCGCCATTCCCTATGACATGCCGGTATCGGGCTACCGCAATAACACCATCAATACCCTGCGCCTGTGGAAGGCCACGGCAACCAATGCCTTCAACCTGGATGAATTCAATGCCGGCAGTTACTCCGAGGCGGTACAGGCCAAAAACGATGCCGAACATATTTCCATGGTGCTCTACCCGAACGACTCCAGCGAAAACGGCAAGGAGTTGCGCCTGCGCCAGCAGTATTTCCTGGCCTCGGCCAGCATCCAGGACGTCATGCGCCTGTGGGAGGAAACCGACGGCGAGGATTACACGCATTTTGCCGATTACAATGTATTCCAGCTCAACGACACCCACCCGGCGATTGCCGTTGCCGAGCTGATGCGTATTCTGCTGGATGAGAAACGCCTGGAATGGGAACAGGCCTGGCATATCACCACGCGCACCATGGCCTATACCAACCACACCCTGCTGCCCGAGGCACTGGAGCGCTGGTCGGTTCCCATGATGGAGAGCCTGCTGCCGCGGCTGATGGAAATCATCTACCAGATCAACCGGCTGTTCCTGCACGAAGTCGCACTGAAATGGCCCGGCGATAATGCACGCCAGGCAAGAATGTCGATTATCGAGGAAGGCGAGCAGAAGCAGATACGCATGGCCTACCTGGCGATTGTCGGCAGCTTCTCGGTCAATGGCGTTGCCCGCCTGCATTCGCGTCTGCTGCGCGAGGGACTGTTCCGCGATTTCTACGAACTGTGGCCGGAAAAATTCAACAACAAGACCAATGGCGTAACCCCGCGGCGCTGGATCGCGCGCGCCAACCCGGCAATGACCGAACTGATCAGCAGAGAAATCGGCCACGAATGGCTGTCCGACCTGGCCCATATCGAGCGCCTGAAGGCATTCGCCGATCCGGCTCATGCCGAGTTTCACCGCCAGTGGTTCGATACCAAGCAGGCCAACAAGGCCCGCCTGGCGGCCATGGTCAGGGAAGCCTGCGGCGTCGAGTTCGATACGAATGCCATGTTCGATGTACAGGTCAAGCGCATCCACGAATACAAGCGCCAGCTGCTCAATGTGCTGCACGTCATTCATCTCTATATCCGTATCAAGAACGGCGACACCGAAAACTGGACGCCGCGCAATGTGCTTATCGGCGGCAAGGCCGCGCCGGGCTATCACATGGCCAAGCTTATTATCAAGCTGGTGAACAATGTCGCCGAGATCGTTAACACCGATCCCGATGTCAACTCGAAACTGAGGCTGGCCTTCCTGCCCAACTACAATGTGTCGGCCATGGAAGTCATCGCGCCGGGTACCGACCTGTCCGAGCAGATATCTACCGCCGGCAAGGAGGCCTCGGGTACGGGCAATATGAAGTTCATGATGAACGGCGCGCTGACCATCGGCACCTACGACGGCGCCAATATCGAAATACTGGAGCATGTCGGCGAGGAGAACTTTTTTCTTTTCGGACTCCGGGCCGAAGAAGTGATGGAAATGAAAAAGCATTACGATCCGCAGAGCTTTATCGACCGCGACCCGGACCTGCAGGCCGTTATGCACCTGCTGGAAAGCGATCATTTCAATCTGTTCGAACCGAACATCTTCCATGACATTATCGCGTCCCTGCACAGCCCGCACGACCAGTGGCTGACACTGGCGGATTTTCGCAGCTATGTCGACTGCCAGGAAAAGGCCGCCGAGTGTTACCGTAACAGAAGCAGCTGGGTGCAGAAGAGCATTCTCAATACAGCCAGCAGCGGCTACTTTTCCACCGACCGTACCATAGGCGAATACAACGACGATATCTGGAAGCTATAGGCAATAATTATTGTCAGCAGAGACCATGGTAAAGAGACAACAATGACAGACAAGATGGCAGAAATCGAAATCGCCGAACCCAGCAATATCGTGATCTTCGGCGCCACCGGCGACCTCAGCAAACGCAAGCTGATGCCGGCGCTGGTCAGCATGTTCGACTGCGGCCTGATCCATACCGACAGCAAGATACTGGGCGTGGTCAATAATCGCACCGAGGAAGTCTGGCTGGAACTGGTACGCGAGGGCATGCTGCAGTTTTACCCGGAAGTGGTTGCCGACGAGCAACGCTGGCAGAGATTTCTTTCGCGCCTTGTCATGGTGCCCGGCGACCTGGCCGACGATGCCACCTACGCCCGCCTGGGCGAGGCGCTGATGACCCTGGGCGGCAAAAAGAACGCCATGTTCTACTGCGCCGTCCCGCCCGAGTGGTACGGGCGCGTGGCCCGCGGTCTGCACGCAGCCGGGCTTGCCGACGAAAGCGAAGGCTACCGCCGTCTGGTTATCGAAAAGCCCTTCGGCCATGACCTTGAAAGTGCGCGCGCACTGAACCACGAACTGCAGAGCGTCTTCAGCGAAGACCAGATTTACCGCATCGACCACTACCTGGGCAAGGAAAGCGTGCAGAACCTGCTGGTCTACCGCTTTGCCAACAGTATTATGGAACCGCTGTGGAACCGGAACTATATCGACAATATCCAGATCTTTGCTTCTGAAACCATCGGCATCGAATACCGCGCCAAATACTATGAAAAGGCCGGCGCGCTGCGCGACATGATACAGAGCCACCTCATGCAGATGATGACCCTGGTAGCCATGGAACCGCCGGTCGAGTTCTCCGCCGACGCGGTGCGCGATGAAAAAATGAAGGTACTGCGCGCGGTGCGCGAAATCAAACCCGAACAGATAAAAATCGATACGGTATCGGCGCAGTATGCTTCCGGCACCATCGACGGTAAACCGGTGCCCGCCTATGTCAGCGAGGAGAACGTATCACCGGATTCGGCTGTGGAAACCTTCGCCGCCGTGCGTTTCTATATCGACAACTGGCGCTGGCAGGGCGTGCCCTTTATTCTCTGGTCGGGCAAACGCCTGCAGGCACAGGCCTCGGAAGTCATGATCCATTTCCGCCGCCCCCCCTTCAATCTGTTCAACAGTCACGCCTCGGTGCCTGCCGCCAATGCCCTGGTGTTTCGTCTGCAGCCGGAGGCCGGCATATTCCTGCGCCTGAACGCCAAAAAACCGGGGTTGACCACCGACAATAAAAAAATGGTCATGCGCGCGCCCTACGCCACTGGCGGCGATGGCGTGGCCGATGCCTACGAGGTATTGATGCACGACGTGCTCACCGGTGACCGCACCCTGTTCTCCCGCGCCGATGAAGTCGAGGCCTCGTGGGAGATTATCAAACCCATACTTGATGCCTGGAAGAACCGGGTTTCCGTTGAGCGCTACCGCGCCGGCACCTGGGAAATCCCCGCCATGGACGAGCTGACCCGCAACTGTGACGGCGGCTGGTATAAACCCGAAGACCTGTAGACAGCGCTGATGACCATGACGTCTGCTGTAATCAATGTGTATGACAATGCCGAAGCGGTTGCCGCTGCCGCGGCAGAGTATCTGCTGCAGCAGATCAGTCTCTGCGTTGCCGAGGAAGGCGTCTGCCATGTGGCCCTGCCCGGCGGCACCACCCCGGCACACTGCCTGGCCTTGCTGGCGCAAATGTCGCTGCCCTGGCAGCAGATACACTGGTACCCCGGCGATGAACGCTGCTATCCGCGGGCACACCCGGCGCGTAATGACAGCATGATCAGGGAGAAGCTGTTCTCGACCATCGACCCGGCAGAGACAAACTTTCACCCCATACCCGCAGAACTGGGCCCGGAGGCCGGCGCAGAACAATACGCAAAATTGATCGATTCCCTGCCGGGACTGGATATCGTGGTGCTGGGCATGGGAGAAGACGGCCATACCGCCAGCCTGTTTCCGGACAACCCGGCACTGAAGGATGAGCGCAGCGTAGTGCCGGTCTATCAGGCGCCCAAGCCACCACCCGAACGCATATCACTGGGTTTGAACACCCTGAGAAACGCCGGTCAGCGTATTGTGATTGCCACCGGCAGCGGCAAACGCGACGCCCTTGCCCGGCTGCAGACCGGCCAGGCCCTGCCCGTCGCCCTGGTCGAGCCCGACACCTGGTTTATCGACAAAGCCGCACGCCCCGACAAGGCCTGAGGCAACTGGAAAAGAAAAATTAGAAACGGAAACCGGTTTGCAGGAAGCCGCCCACCGCACCACTGCGGTAGGTAGCGGCAATATCCAGATTAAAGCCAAGCCAGAATCCCAGACCGGCCGACAGGGTCGGCGCAGCCGCATT
>DRLE01000260.1 GCA_011051475.1 Gammaproteobacteria bacterium | reverse complement strand
GAAAAAACGCAAGGTGCATGTCGTTTACGAAGGTCCGAAAGGTGAGCAGACGGAGATCTTCGACAGGCTGGTGGTGGCGGTAGGCCGCAAACCCAACAGCGACAGGCTCTTTGGTGAAGAGCTGGGCATCGAACGTGACGAGCGCAGTTTTATCCTGGTGAACAGAAAATGCCAGACCAGCGTGCCGCATATCTACGCCATTGGTGATGTGGTACGCGGCCCCATGCTGGCGCACAAAGCCTCGGAAGAAGGCGTTATGGTGGCCGACCTGATCGCCGGCAAACATGCCGAGGTCAACCTGGAGCAGGTGCCCTCGGTTATCTATACCCATCCCGAAATTGCCTGGGTGGGCAAGAACGAGGACGAATGCAGGGCCGCCGGCCTGGCGGTAAAAGTCGGCAGCTTCCCCTTCGCCGCCTCCGGCCGTGCCCGTGCCATGGCTGAAACCGAGGGTCTGGTAAAGATTATTGCCGAGGCTGAAACCGACCGCATTGTCGGCGTGCATATCTTCTCCGTACAGGCCTCCGAGCTGATCGCCCAGGCAGTACTGATGATGGAAATGCAGGCCACCGCCGAAGACATGGCCATGACCGTGTTCGCCCATCCTACCCTGTCCGAATCCATGCACGAAGCCGCACTGGCTGTGAACGGGCGGGCGATACATATCAAGAATTAAAAACTAAAAGCTGAACCGCAGAGACGCAGAGTTATTATTTGTTGTCATCCTGAGTGGAGCGATAGCGTAATCGAAGGATCTGGTTAACCTGAACACTCCATAGCACAAGATCCTTCGACTTCACTGCGTTTCGCTCAGGATGACAGTTTAAAAAATCTCTGCGTCTCTGCGGTTCAGCTTTTTGGCTTTTTTTATTTTGTAGCCAAAAAACATACCCATCCCTTCTGCTTTGTGATGAAATACCCCGCATGAACCTACACGAATACCAGGCCAAACATATTTTTGCATCCTACGGCATGCCGGTGCCCAGTAACCAGGTTGTCGGGCTTATCGATGACGTTCCCGAAGCGCTGAAACAGCTCGATGGTGATCGCTGGGTGGTTAAGGCGCAGGTGCATGCCGGTGGTCGCGGCAAGGCGGGCGGCGTCAGACTGGTCGATTCCGAAGCCGAGCTGATGGAAGCGGTCAGCGCCATGCTGGGCTCGCGTCTGGTGACCTACCAGACCAGTGCCGAGGGCCAGCCGGTCAACCAGGTGTTGATCGAAGAAACCTGCCATATTGCGCGCGAGCTTTACCTGGGCGCGGTGATCGACCGCTCTTCACAGCGCGTGGTCATTATGGCCTCTACCGAGGGTGGCATGGAAATCGAAAAGGTGGCCGCCGAAACCCCGGAAAAAATCCTTAAAGCCAGCATCAACCCCGTTACCGGGCTGCAGCCTTTCCAGGCGCGTGAGCTGGCTTTCGGTCTTGGCCTTGAGGGACAGCAGGTCAAGCAGTTCGCCACCCTGCTCAGCGGTCTGGCCAGAATGTTTATTGAAAAAGACCTGAGCCTGGTGGAAATCAACCCGCTGGTGGTCACCAAGGAAGGCGAACTGCTTTGCCTCGATGGCAAGATCAATATCGATGATAACGCGCTTTACCGTCAGCGCGAGCTGCTGGAAATGCGCGATCTTTCCCAGGAGGACGAACGCGAAAACGAAGCGCGTGAATGGGACCTGAATTATATTTCGCTGGATGGTGATATCGGCTGCATGGTCAACGGCGCCGGCCTGGCCATGGCGACCATGGACCTGATCAAGCTCTGCGGCGGCGAACCGGCCAATTTTCTCGATGTTGGCGGTGGCGCGACCAAGGAGCGTGTCAGCGAGGCGTTTAAAATTATTCTTTCCGATGAAAACGTCAAGGGCGTGCTGGTCAATATTTTCGGCGGTATCGTCCGTTGCGACCTGATTGCCGAAGGCATTATCGGCGCCGTGGCAGAAGTGCAGATTGATGTGCCGGTGGTGGTGCGTCTGGAAGGCAATAACGCGCAGCGTGGCCTGCAGCTGCTTTCCGAAAGCGAAGTTGATGTCATCGCCGTTAACGGCCTTACCGAAGCGGCGCAGCGGATTGTCGAAGAAACGAAGAAGTAAAAATGTAGGCCTGTTCTCTGTCATCCTGAGCGAAGCCGAAGGATCTTATGCCACCTGATTGCCAGGGTGCGCCAGATCCTTCGGCTTCGCTCAGGATAACAGTATAAATACAACCTGGAACACAGTAGATAAATGAGCGTACTCGTTAATAAAAACACCAAAGTCATCTGCCAGGGCTTTACCGGCAAGCAGGGCACCTTCCATTCCGAGCAGGCCATTGCCTACGGCACGCAGATGGTCGGTGGCGTTACGCCCGGCAAGGGCGGGCAGACGCATCTGGACCTGCCGGTGTTCGACACCGTCAAGCAGGCTGTTGCCGAAACCGGCGCCGACGCCTCGGTTATCTATGTGCCCGCGCCGTTTTGCAAGGACTCCATACTTGAAGCCATCGATGCCGGCATCCGCCTGGTGGTGTGTATTACCGAGGGCATCCCCACCCTGGATATGCTGCAGGTAAAGCTGGTCGCGGATATGGAAGGCGCGCGCATTATCGGTCCCAACTGCCCCGGTATTATCACTCCGGATGAATGCAAGATCGGCATTATGCCCGGCGAGATTCACAAAGCCGGCAAGGTCGGTGTGGTCTCACGCTCCGGCACGCTCACCTACGAAGCCGTCAAGCAGACCACCGATGCCGGATTCGGTCAGAGCACCTGTATCGGTATCGGCGGTGACCCGATTCCGGGCACCAGCTTTATCGACTGTCTGCAGCTGTTCGAAAACGACCCGCAGACCGAGGCCATACTCATGGTCGGCGAAATCGGCGGCACCGCCGAGGAAGAAGCGGCCGAATACATCCAGTCTGATGTCAGCAAACCGGTGGCCGCCTTTATCGCCGGCGGCACCGCGCCCAGGGGCAAGCGCATGGGCCATGCCGGCGCCATTATTGCCGGTGGCAAGGGCACGGCGGCGGAAAAATTCGCCGCTTTGGAAAAGGTCGGCGTGACCACGGTGCGCTCACCGGCGGAGCTGGGCAAGGGAGTGGCCGAGGCGACGGGCTGGTGATTTTTTGCCGTGCTTGCACGGCAAAAAATAGTGAATAACGAATAGTTAATAGTGAATAGTGTTACCGGCCTTCGGCCTTACATCTGTTTCATGTCATTGCGGGCGTTTGCTTGCCGGCAACGCTATTGCTTATACCGGCCTACGGCTGCAGGCTTAGGGTTTTTTTAACCGCAAAGACGCAGAGTTTTTCTAATACCGTCATCCTGAGCGAAACGCAGTGAAGTCGAAGGATCTGGTGTGCCCGGACGCTCAGCAGTATAAGATCCTTCGGCTACGCTCAGGATGACAACAATAAATATAAACTCTGCGTCTTTGCGCCTCTGCGGTTCAGCTTTTTTTACTTTGCAATTTTCGCACCCAGTGTTTTTATCTTTTTTCCAGCCAAGCAATAATCTGCTCGCCAACCCACGCACTTGCCACCCTGTCCGATAACAGATGATCACTGTTTTTCACCGTCACGCGCTGCACCTCGCCTTTCACCCATTGCTGAATCTCATCGGCATTGCTGCTGTTTACAAGAGCATCATTTTCAATATCAAAGAGCAATACAGGCTTATCCAGTCGGGATAAAACCGCCTGCATATCGATACGGCGTACATCTTCGATAAATTCCGGCAGTATTTCAAAATACTGTCCGGCAACTTCAAAACTGGCTGCAATGCCCTGTTCCAGCAGGGTCAGCGCATGGCCGAAGTGGTGCAGTACGTGATCCGGTTCACTCGGTGATGCCACGGTTACCACGCCTTTTACAGCGTCATGGTCCGCCGCTACCGACAGCGCGGTGGTCCCGCCCAGGCTGTGTCCCATAAGAAACGATGGTGCGCGGTAGTTTTGCCCGAGAAAATCGATCGCGCTGTTTAAATCATCCTGTGTGCTTGAAAACGTGGTCTCGGCAAAATCGCCTTCACTGTCACCCAGGCCGGTAAAATCAAAGCGCAGCACGGCGTAACCGGCTGCAGCCAGCATCCGGCTCAGGCGGTAGGTGGTAATGGTTGCCTTGCTGCAGGTAAAGCAGTGACAGAAAATAATATAGTCGGCTATATCAGCAGGCTCTTTGTCGGCAGGCAGGTCCAGACGCGCATCGAGAAGATAGCCGCGCGAATTGCTGAAACGGCAGCGTATACTGGTTGTTTTCGGGCTTTTTGTTTTCATCAATCGGTGTTAAGTTGTAATACGTTTGTCACCCTGAGCGCAGCGTAGCGGAGTCGAACGGGTCTTTGTCAGAGCGCAGGTGCTGGAAGTCATTGTCTTTAATATAGGTAAAAAATATGTCTGAAGATAGCTTGCCTGAAAACCGCATGCCTGTCATTCGTGTGCCGGCAAGGCCCAGCGACCAGAATCCGGGCGGCAGTATGTTTGGCGGCTGGATTATGGCCAATGTCGATATTGCCGGCAGTATTCCCGCCCTGAAACGCGCACGTGGTCCGGTTGTTACCCGTGCGGTAGAGTCTTTCGAGTTCAGGAAACCGGTATTCGTCGGCGATCTGGTAACCTGCTATGCAGAGATTGTCGGCGAGGGTCGCACCTCGATAAAGGTCAGGGTCGAGGTTTTTGCCGAGCGCATGCAGGCGGGCGATACGACCTGCGCCAGGGTTACCGAGGCCACACTGACCTATGTTGCTATCGACGAGAACCGTCGGCCAAGAGAGTTGCCGGAGGCGTAGTCAGTCTTTCAGCGTATTAATGCCTGCTTATATGCTTCTATATCAGTGTCTGGTGTTATCTGTGCTATTTGCCAATATTGGCCTTTTCTGTAATTAAATGCCACTGTATGATGGACTCGGCGCTGCAGTTGTGATACAAAAATAAAAAATTTACGTACTGCACGTTACGCATTTTTAGTGTGTGAAAACACCAAAGGCCAGGAACTGGATGGCCGGTAAGCCCTGACCATTAATGAACGAGGTAAAGTTAATGAAATACAAGAATAATTCCTTTATCAAACAGACGGGTGTGGCACTGGCCTGTGCCATAATTGCCGCCTGTAGCGCGGATGATGTTTCGGTACCGCCGCTGAATTCAGGGCCGGCCGATGCCGGCGATGCCGACTTTACCACCTATGTCGCCGTTGGCGATTCGCTTACTGCCGGTTATGCCGATGGTGCGCTATACAAGTCAGGCCAGATGAACTCGTTCCCGAATATCCTGGCAGGACAGTTTGCTGATGTGGGTGGTGGTGCCTTTGAGCAGCCACTGGCGGAAACTGATCTGGGTGGTTTTCTGGTTGGTGGTCAGGAAGGCATTCTGGAAAATCGTTTTGTGCTGAATACCCAGACCGAAACGCCCGAACGTCTGGAAGGCACGCCGACAGAAGAGGTAACAGCTTCGGGATTGAACGGCAACACTTATAACAATATGGGTGTGCCGGGTGCCAAGTCTTATCACCTGATTGCCGGTGGTTATGGTGAAGCAGCTGGCCTGCTTGCACCTACTCCAACAGCCAATCCTTTTTTTGTGCGTTTTTCAATGGACCCGGCAAGTACAACTGAAACAGTTATTGCTGATGCTGCTGGACAGTCCCCCACTTTTTTTACTTTGTGGATAGGTAACAATGATGTGCTTTCTTATGCTACATCAGGTGGTATTGGTGCGACTGCCTGTGTGCCACCAGCATGTGGCGAAAATGACATTACCGATCCGACAGCCTTTGCAGGCATTTATACTACAGCAATATTGCCTGCACTGACTGCCAATCCTGCAACCAAAGGCGTGTTAGTGAATATACCGGATGTTAAATCCATTCCTTTCTTTACCACCGTTCCATATAACGCCATTCCTTTGGATCAGGCAACAGCGGATATGTTGAATCAAAGCTATGCTCCCTACAATGACGGGCTGCAGGCGGCCGTTGGCCAAGTTCCCGGGTTTACTCAGGAAGAAGCGGATGCAAGACAAATTGTATTT
>DRLE01000259.1 GCA_011051475.1 Gammaproteobacteria bacterium | reverse complement strand
TTCTGCCTGCTGCTCCTGTCCGCCATTTTCACTGGCGGCTGCGCCACCGTGCAAGGTCCGCCCAATCCGGACGACCCGCTGGAAAGCTTTAATCGTGCCATGTTTGAGCTCAATGACACCATGGATCACTATGCCTTCAAACCCGTGGCAAAGGGGTACAACTTCGTCATGCCCGACTTTGCCAGCAAGGGCGTCAGTAACTTCTACAGCAACCTCGATGACATTGTTGTGTTCTTTAACCAGCTGTTGCAGTTCAAACTGCATGCCGCCGCCATCACCTCCGCGCGCTTTGTCTTCAACTCCACCTTCGGCGTGTTCGGCCTGATCGATGTCGCCACCTATATGGACCTGCCCAAGCGCAACGAGGATTTCGGCCAGACGCTGGCGGTCTGGGGCGTACCCAGCGGCCCTTACGTGGTGCTTCCCTTTATCGGTCCGCGCACCATTCGTGATTCCGGCGCCCTGCTGGTTGACTGGACCTATTTCGACCCGGTGTTCAAACGCAATACACTTAACCAGACCATTGCCAACCTGGCCATCAAGTACACCGACGTTCGCGCCGGCCTGCTCAAGGCCAGCAATATTCTCGATGAGAGCATTCCCGACCGCTATGCCTATGTCCGCGATGCCTGGTTACTGCGCCGCCAGTACCTGATATATGACGGCAACCCGCCACAGCAGGAAGACGACTTCAACGAGGACGAGCTGTTTGACGATGAAGACCTGTACCGTGATGAACAGTCACTGGAAAGTCGTCCTGAAGCAGAAAGCACTGCACCCCGGGACGATCAGGTCGTTGATAAAAAAATCCTGAAAGAAACCCCGATAAAAACCAATATGGAAATCACGGTCAAGGGTTACAAACCGAAAGGGAAAAAAGCCGCGCCCCAGGCAGATCAAAACAGCACGGATAACGAGCCTGCGGACGAATAGTTATACCGGCCTGCACTGGCTGAGTCAGACAGAAAATACTTGCATTTATACTTGTGTTTACCGGCGTACATATGCGGATAACACTTTTCTGTACAACGCCGCATCCTCATGGCTGAAGCAAACGGCAACAATCCGCTCGAACCGGTCTTCATACTCACGCATCACCTTCAGGGCAATTTGCGCGGCACGCTCTTTGGGAAAACCGTAAACCCCGGTACTGATCGCCGGAAAGGCAATGCTGCGAACACCGTTTTCCAGCGCCACCTCAAAACTGCGACGGTAGGCGCTTTCCAGGAGCGCATCCTCGCCCTGGCCGCCACCCTGCCAGACCGGACCGACAGTATGGATGACATACCTTGCCGGCAGATTGAATCCCGGGGTGATTTTTGCCTCACCCGTTTCACAGCCATGCAGGGGCCGGCAGGCTTGCAGCAGCTTCGGCCCGGCAGCACGATGAATCGCGCCGTCTACCCCACCCCCGCCCAGCAGGCTGTTATTGGCAGCATTGACAATGGCGTCTACCGGTAAACTTGTTATATCGCCTTCATGTATTTCAATCATTTTGGTCCTGAATGATTCTTCCTGAAACTTGATATAAACGTTTTATTCAAAATACCGTTTTGTATTTTCATGCACGTCATTCGCTGCCAGAAGATCCCGCCGGGACCACCATCTGAACTGCGAATGCTGATCATCGGCGACGATGGCCGAGGTATCCATTAACTTCAGTGCATAACCCAGCACCACATAGTGCGTATTTATCCCGGGCTCAGCAAGAAAGTTGTCATTATAGATATGGTCGTAGGCGCCCAGCAATTGTGCCTGTGGCAATGACAGGCTGACACCCAGCTCGGTCGCCGAAATCCGCCTAAAGGCATCTGCAATGGTTTCATTCTTCCGGATACGCCCTCCGGGAACAAACCAGAAGCCCTGTGCGGGTGGATTGACTCGTTTGCCGAGCAGGAATTCACCCTGAGAATTCTCGACGATCAGGTCGATCGACACCAGGGGCGTCTGCTCGATAATTTTCAGAAACTGCCTGTCTTCTATCATTCTGTTCTATCTGTTAAAACATTAAAAACAATTCACCACAGAGGACACAGAGAAAAACTTTTAGCCGCAAATAACGCAAAAAACGCAAATATGATTTATTGGCTATTTATATTTCGTACCGTGCCATTTTAATAAAGAAACTCTGTGACCTCTGTGTCCTCTGTGGTAAAAAAATCATGCTGGCTCAGCCTCGACAAATATCCGTTTTACCAGAGGATGCGCCTGTTTGATCGCGGTATCGATTTCCTGAATGACCTTTTCGATTTCTCGCGTCAGCTGGCCGCGCCTGAAACGGATGCTGATATTCACCAGTATAAAATCCGGTCCCATATGCATGGTCAGCAGCTCGTTGACCTTTTCGACTTCATCAAATGACTCTACAATCCTGCGGATACTCTGCACCACTTCCCGGTCCGCGCCTTCACCGATAAGCAGGCTTTTGGTTTCCATCGCCAGCCAGACGGCCGTGCCACCGAGTATCATGCCGATAATAATGGAAGCGACACCGTCGAACACCGGGTTGCCGGTGTACTGCGCCAGGGCGATGCCGGCCAGGGCAACCAGCAGGCCCAGCATGGCGGCGGAGTCCTCGAACAGCACGACGAACATGGACGGGTCCTTGCCGCGATGCACCGCTTCGATATAACCACGCCGGCCCTTGACCTTGCCGAATTCCTTCAGGGCAAAGAACCAGGCAGCGCCTTCAAACAGCAGGGCGCAGGCCAGCACAATATAGTTGACCATGGGATTTTCGATCTGCACCGGGTGTTTCAGATGAATAATGCCTTCGTAGATGGAGACACCGGCGCCGACAGCAAAGATAAGAATGGCAACGACGAAGCTCCAGAAATAGACCTCCTTGCCGTGGCCAAAGGGAAATGCCTCGTCTGCCGGTTTTCTGGCCTGCTTCATACCGTAAAGCAGCAGCACCTGATTGCCGGTATCAACCAGTGAATGAATGCCTTCAGACAGCATGGCGGAACTGCCGGTCATAAACGCCGCTGTAAACTTGGTGACAGCAATAGCCGTATTGCCGACAAGCGCTGCAATAATAACTTTCGTAGAGGCCGCTGCTGACATTAGTGGTTCGGGCTCCTGTGCTCGCGATGATTTATTTGTTGCGCAGGATCCTGCCGGTACAAATCCCGCAGTTCATTATAGACCTGCCTGGAGCACTGCCTGAGATGTTGTGGCGCGGTAAAAAAATATTCCGAAGCCACGGCATAGAATTCCGCAGGCGAAGTCGCTGCGTAGGCATTGATGCAGCCCCTGTGGTGATGCTGAACACGATCTACCAGATTCTGATAGGCATGGCTGAATACCTGCTGCCACTCTTTTATATCACCGGCGCTGCTGATCGGCGGCAGGCCGTCAGCAGCGCCATTGAGCATGTCTATCTTGTGGGCAAACTCGTGGATAACCACATTGCGCCCGGGCGAATGACCGGACATTTCCTGCTCAATGTCCTGCCAGGACAGCACCACCGGACCGCGCTGCCATGATTCACCTGAAAGCAATGTCCGGTTATGATGAACAACACCGTTCTCGTCCTGCTCATCACGTTCGACCCAGAAGGCTGCAGGATATACACTGACCTGGACAAAACCTGAATAGTAGTTGAGCCCCAGCTTCAGGACCGGCACACAGGCCTGGGACGCAATAATCAGTTTCATTTCATCCGTCAGTTCCAACCCCTGCTCGCCGCTGAAGGTTTTCTGCTCCAGCAACACGGCAGTCAGCACGCGTAGCCGGGCTTTTTCCACCGAACTTAAATGCTGCATACAGGGAAAGTTTCTGACTCTGGACCAGACAGAAAACGGCAAGGGCTGTTTTTTCAGGGCGGCAAGAACCCGACGAACTTCCAGCAGGTGTAGCAGGCGTTTCAGGATGATGGTGGTTCTCCGGAGGTTTGCTGGTGTTGAAAGATTATTTTTTAACCACAGAGGTCACAGAGGTACACAGAGGTGTTTATTTTTTTAACGCCTTCGGCGTTAAAAAAACAGGCAATGGTTTTTCTCTGTGTGCCTCTGTGGCCTCTGTGGTTCAAAAAAAATATTACCGCACTCACAAGTACAATAGATCCTTACTTAACAAGCTCGGCATAGGTTTCGGTAAAGGCGCTGATGGCGGTATCCAGATCCTCTCTGGTATGCGCAGCCGATATCTGGGTGCGTATTCTGGCCTTGCCCTTTGGCACAACCGGGAAAAAGAAGCCGATGGCATAGACACCACGCTCAAGCAGTTTCTGCGACATTTTCTGCGCCAGCACGGCATCGCCGAGCATTACCGGCACAATTGGATGGTCGCCCTCCTCCACGGCAAAACCCGCCTTGCGCATACCGGTGCGGAAATAGTGTGTGTTTTCCTGCAGGCGGTCACGCAGCTCGGTTGATTCTGACAGCATATCCAGCACTTTCAGCGTGGCCGCACAGATCGATGGCGCCAGGGTATTGGAGAACAGATAGGGGCGTGAGCGTTGCCTTAACATATCGACAATTTCCCGGCGCGCGGACGTATATCCACCGGAAGCGCCGCCCAGCGCCTTGCCGAAGGTGCCGGTAATGATGTCAACGCGATCCATAACGCCGCAATACTCGTGAATGCCGCGACCGTTTTTGCCCATAAACCCCACGGCATGGCAGTCATCGTGATGCACCATGGCGTCGTATTTGTCGGCAAGATCACAGATCTTGTCCAGCTGGGCAATGGTGCCGTCCATGGAAAACACGCCGTCGGTGGTAATCAGGATACGGCGCGCACCGGCGGCTGTTGCCTGTTTCAGCTTTTCTTCCAGGTCGGCCATGTCATTGTTTTTATATCGATAACGCGCCGCCTTGCACAGACGCACGCCGTCGATAATCGAGGCATGGTTAAGCTCGTCGGAAATCACCGCGTCTTCATTGTTCAGGATGGTTTCAAACAGACCGGTATTGGCATCGAAACAGGCGGCATAAAGAATGGTGTCTTCCATCTGCAGAAATTCACTGACCTTCGCCTCCAGGGTTTTATGAATGCTCTGGGTACCGCAGATAAAACGCACCGATGAAAGCCCGAAACCCCAGTGATCATAACTGTCCTTTGCCGCCTGAATGACCTCGGGATGGTTGGCCAGGCCGAGGTAGTTATTGGCGCACATATTGATGACCTCCCGGCCATCGGCCAGGGTAATGTCATTTTTCTGCTCGGAAGCGATCACCCGCTCGGTTTTCCACAACCCCGCCTCGCGGATTTCTTCCAGCTCCTTTGCCAGACTTTCTTTAGCTTTTTTAAAACTCATTTAAAATTCACTATTCACTATTCACTATTCACTATTCACTATTCACTAT
>DRLE01000258.1 GCA_011051475.1 Gammaproteobacteria bacterium | reverse complement strand
GTGCTTACCATGGACGAGCGCCTGAAAGTGCTGGACCTCTATGAGCAGCGTATCGAGGAAAGCAAACCGGCGGCCTATATTACGCACGAGGCCTGGTTTGCCGGTCTGAGCTTCTATGTGGATGAGCGGGTGCTGATTCCGCGCTCGCCGATTGCCGAACTCATCGAGCAGCAGTTCGCCTTCTGGTTCGATGAGCCCGAGCAGGTGAACAATATTCTGGATATGTGTACCGGCAGTGGCTGTATCGCCATTGCCTGCGCCTATGCCTTCGAACAGGCACAGGTGGATGCCAGCGATATCTCCGCCGATGCCCTGGCGGTGGCCGAAATCAACCGGGCAAACCATGGCCTGGAGCAGCGTGTGCAGCTGATCGAATCCGATCTGTTTACCGATATTCCGCAAAAGGCCTATGAGCTGATTATCTGCAACCCGCCCTATGTCAGCGAAGCGGAAATGCAGCAGTTACCCGCCGAGTTCGAGCATGAGCCCGCCTCGGCCCTGACGGCCGGTAAAACCGGCATGGACTTCGTGCTGCCGGTACTGATCGAAGCGCCGGAATACATGAGCGACGATGGCCTGCTGGTAGTGGAAGTCGGTTACTCGCAGCCGGCGCTGGAGAACCTGCTGCCGGAGGTGCCGTTTTTCTGGATCGACTTCGAGCACGGCGGCCAGGGCGTGTTCGCTCTCAGCGCCCTGCAACTGGGCGAGCACCGCGAAGCCTTCAGGCGCGCACTGGCTGAAATCCGGGCGTGACCTTTTGACGGGCAGGTGGCGACCTGAAAAACTGAAAACGGGGCCGCAAAGAACGCAAAAGGCGACGTTGTTCGTTATTCGTCATTCGTTATTCGTCATTCGTAGGTGTGCATTCTTTGAAAATTGTAGAAGCGGACAATTCCGCGAAGAAGCAGGCACGGTTTCCGCGGCTGTTCGCGGAATTGTCCGCTCCTACACTAATTAAAAACGAATGACGAACGACGAACAACGTCTGTTCCTCGTTATTTGCGGCATAGTTTTTTAAAGCCTGTGCCTTGCAGCGTCCTTCGCGGCTATCCGCTTTTAATGTTAATATTCCCGCAATTACAGCTATAACACCCCGTTCTTATGTCAGGAAACACAATCGGAAAACTTTTCACGGTCACCACCGCCGGCGAGTCGCATGGTACGGGCCTTATCGGCATTGTCGACGGCTGTCCGCCGGGTATCGAGCTGAGCGAGGAAGATCTGCAGCGTGACCTCGACCGGCGCAAGCCGGGCACGTCGCGCCATACCACGCAGCGCCGTGAAGACGATATCGTCAGGATCTATTCCGGCGTGTTCGAGGGCAGAACCACCGGCACGCCCATCGGCCTGGTCATCGAAAACACCGACCAGCGCTCAAAGGACTACGGCAATATCATGGACCGTTTCCGCCCCGGTCATGCCGACTATACCTACCAGCAGAAATACGGCATCCGTGATTATCGCGGCGGCGGGCGCTCCTCGGCGCGGGAAACCGCCATGCGCGTGGCCGCCGGCGGCATCGCCAAAAAATTCCTGAAAGAGCGTTACGATATCGAGATATACGGTTATATGTCGCAGCTCGGTCCGATCGAAATGCCAATGAAGGACAAAAACGAAATCAATAACAACGCCTTTTTCTGCGGCGATGCCTCGCTGGTCAAGGAACTGGAAATCTATATGGACGAGCTGCGCAAGGAGGGCAACTCCGTCGGCGGCAAGATTACCGTGGTGGCCGAGAACGTGCCGCCGGGCCTGGGTGAGCCGATATTCGACCGTCTCGATGCCGACATTGCTCACGCCATGATGGGCATCAATGCCGCCAAGGGCGTGGAAATCGGCAGCGGTTTTGCCTGCGTTGCCGCCAAAGGCACCGAGTTTCGTGACGAGATCACACCGGACGGTTTCAGAACCAACCATGCCGGCGGCATACTCGGCGGCATTTCCTCGGGCCAGCAGATTGTCGCGCACACCGCCTTCAAGCCGACCTCCAGTATCCGCCTGTCGGGCGATACCGTGGATGTCAATGGCAAGCCGATCGATGTCGTCACCCACGGCCGCCACGACCCCTGTGTCGCCATCCGCGCCACCCCCATCTGCGAGGCCATGCTGGCCATTGTGCTATGCGACCACATGCTGCGCCACCGCGGGCAGAATATGGATGTGCATTCGCAGACACCGGTAATACCGCCGCAGAGTTAATCTTTTTTTGCCGCGAAAGACGCGAAGGAGCGCAAAGTAAAACATTTCGCAAAGATGAATACTGATAAATATATTTTCCACAGATGTTTTTTATGTCATCCTGAGTGGAGCGTAGCGGAATCGAAGGATCTGGTTAACCGACACTATTTGTCAGGCAAAAAACCTTTCGACTCCGCTACGCTCCGCTCAAGGTGACACCGTTAAAAATATCTGTGTTTATCTACGCTCATCTGTGGAAAAAAATAAGTTTGTTGTTTGCGTTCCTTCGCGTCATTCGCGGCTAAAAAATAATGATCAATAATTCCGCCGTCCCCTACTGGCGTCTCAGCAGTTTCTATTTTTTCTACTTCGCCTCACTGGGCGTACTGGTTCCCTACTGGAGCCCGTATCTGAAATCCCTGGGCTATAACAGCCTGACCATCGGTTCCCTGGTCGCCATTCTGCCGGCCACCAAGCTGGTGGCGCCCTATATCTGGGGTGCTCTTGCCGACCATACCCGCCGTTCCATGCTGATTATCCGCGTCACCAGTATTCTCGCCCTGCTGAGCTTTGCTCTGGTGTTTGTCGACCAGCAGCTCTGGTGGCTGGCTTTCGCCATGCTGCTGTTCAGTTTTTTCTGGAACGCCACGCTGCCGCAGTTCGAGGCCATTACTCTGAACCATCTGGGCAACGATGCGCACCGCTACAGCATGATCCGCCTCTGGGGTTCGCTGGGCTTTATCGTTATTGTCGTATTGATGGGCAGCCTGCTGGAAAAATACAGTGCCGGCATTATTCCACTGGTGGTGCTGCTTACCTTTGCCTTTATTTCCTTAAGCAGTTTCACCGTGCCGGAAAAGCTCAATACCCCGCACAGCGATCATGCGCCCATCTGGCAGGTCATCAAACAGCCCAAGGTCATGGCTTTTCTGGCCGTGTGCTTTCTTATGCTCTGCAGCCACGGCCCGTACTACACGTTTTATACTATCTATCTGGCCGACCTGGGTTACGGCTCGAATATGATCGGTGTGTTATGGGCGGTCGGGGTCATGGCCGAGGTGGCCATTTTTATGATGATGCACCGCCTGCTGCCCCTTTATGGCGCGCGCAGGCTGCTGCTGGTGACCCTGCTGCTGACCACGCTGCGCTGGCTGCTGATCGGTTTTTTCGCCGACGAGCTGAGCGTGCTGTTTTTCGCGCAGCTACTGCACGCCTTTTCCTTTGGCGTGTTTCACTCGGTCGGCATATCCCTGGTGCATGAGTATTTTACCGGCAGCCATCAGGGCAGGGGGCAGGCCCTGTATTCCAGCACCAGCTACGGCGCCGGCGTTGCCGTGGGCACCCTGGTCAGCGGCATGGTCTGGGACCGCTGGGGCGCCGGCTTTCTGTTCTCCTTTGCCGCCTGCTGTACCCTGGTGGCAGCGGCCATTGTCTGGCGCTATATCCAGCCGGCCCGTTCTTCCCTTTAAAATTCCTGATTATTTCTTTGCGGCTGTCAACCGGCTGATACCTGCTGCGTTAATACGAGTGAGCTCATAACCCTAAACGCATAAACCTGGATAACAATCCAGACATAACCCCAAGCAGGTGGATACAATGAATACAGAAAAACTGTCCGGTTTCAGCCGCTGGCTGGCCGTCCTTACAATCGTTACCCTGGCCTTTTCCGGGCTTTATGGCTGCAGCGGTTCCTCGTCCTCTTCGAGCGAAGGCGATGCCGAGCTGGTTATCAGCCTGACCGATGCCGAGGGTGATTTTCTCAGCTATACCGTCGATGTACTCTCACTGAAAATGCTGAAAAGCAACGGTGCCCAGGTCGAAACCCTGCCGCTGACCACGCGCCTGGATTTTGCCCGCTATGTGGAGGTGACCGAGTTTCTCACCGCGGCCACCGTGCCTTCCGGGCATTATACCGGCGCGCAGATCGTGCTGGATTTCAGTAATGCCGAAATCATCGTCCAGGATGCTGACGGCAATCCGATAACGGCCACGGTGCAGGACGCTGATGGTAATCCGGTAACACAGATGACGGTGGATGTTACGTTCAATGGTGAATCGGATTTCGTTATCGCACCGGGCATCCCGGCCCACATTACCCTGGACTTCGATCTGGATGCCTCCAATGCCGTTGTCGTCAATGGTAGCGATGCCACCGTGGTGGTCAGCCCCGTACTGGTTGCCGATACCCTCGTCGAGGAACCCAAGCCGCACCGCCTTCGCGGTCTGCTGGCCGGCGTCAACCAGGCAGAAGAAAGCTTTGCCGTGCGCATGCGGCCTTTCCGCCATCGCCCGGCAAGAAATGAAACACGCCGTTTCGGCCGTTTGAATGTGCATGTAGTCGAGCGCACGGTTTATGAAATCGATGGCCGTATGTATGCCGGCGATGAAGGTCTGCAGCAGCTGGCGCAGTTGCCGCTGGCTTCCGCCGTGGTTGCACGTGGCGCGCTCGATATCGGGCAACGTCGTTTCGTTGCGGCCGAGGTCTATGCCGGCAGCAGTGTGCCCTGGGGTGACCGGGACATTGTCAGCGGCAATGTGATTGCGCGCAGCGGCGACAGCATTACCGTGCGTGGCGCGACCCTGGTGCGGGCCAATGGCAGCTTCGCCTTTAACGATAATGTCACGATCAGCCTTGCCGATACCACCACCGTGGTCAAACAGGGCGATGCCAGTAACAGCCACAGCATTGCCGATATTTCCGTCGGCCAGCGGATAACCGCACTGGGCAGGGTTACTGACAATAGCACCCTGGCTATGGATGCCGCCCATGTGCGTATGCTGTATACCAATATCGGTGGTACCGTGGTAGCCGCCGGCCCGCTGGCAGTGGATCTGCAGGGCATAGACCTGCGTCGAGTCAGCCTGTTTGATTTCAGCGGCACCGGTGTTGATCCGGCCAGTGATGCCGACCCGGACTACTACGAGGTGGATACCGCCAGCCTGAGCCTGGCCAATCTGCAACTGGGCGACCCGGTGAAGGTACGCGGCCATGTCACGCCCTTTGGCAGCGCGCCGGAAGACTTCAGCGCACAGACTGTTCTGGATGCGCAGAATATGCGTGCGCAGCTGGTCACCGGCTTTGGCGAGGGTTCGGTCAATGCCTTTGCCGATCTGAGCGAAACCGGCATGCTGCTTGATCTGAACGAAGCCGGTGAGCGTCATCACCTGTACCGCGCAGGCATCAGTACCGATCTGCTGAGTCTGCCGGCATCGCCTCTGATCACGCCCCGCACATCAGGTGATAATGCCGGCAAGGGGCTGTTCGTTATCTCGCAGGGACAGGCTGTACGTGTCTATACCCGCTACAGCGATTTTTATACCGCCCTCAGTGGCTTGCTGGATGGCAATACGCCGGTGCTGGGCGTTCACGCCAGTGGCCGTTACGACAGCAATCTCAATCAGCTCAAGGCTGCTAAAATAACGGTAAAGCTGGCCAGATAAGCTGGCCAGATAAGGCCGGTAAGCCGCAGGTAACGGCACGTCACCCTGAAAAGGGTGGCGTGCTTTCTGCTGTCTGCCGATTCATAACAACAGAGAGTCGCTTTGCCCCGACATATTTTAATACTACTGTTTATCGTTGCGACGCTGCTGCAAAAGGTAAGCGCGACGCAGGTGGACGATGACGACTTCTGGCTGCTGCTGGATTACCAAGAGCCGCTGCAGAACGCACTGTGGTTGTACGGCGGCCTGGATGAGCTGGATGGCAGTTACTACGGCGGCAGCGCCGACCTCGCCTTGCTAGATGCCCTGCATTTCAACTTCACACTCACCGAGCAGAATTACGAGGTGGAAACCATCGACCTGCGCTGGGGCTTCAGTGGCGCGATCAACCGTAATTTCAGCTGGTCGGTGCTGAAAAAGTTCTGGGGCAAGAAGGAGGCCCTGGAAAAGAATGATCTCGCCTTTTCCCTGTCGTATTTTTACCGGCGCTTTAACCTGCGCGGCGCCTATGAAACCGGCGATGTCGAACTGTTTCTGCGTGATATACCCATCATCCGGCGCGACTCGGTCAGTACCGACCACCGGGCCTGGGAGATCAGTGCCGGTTACAGCTGGCCGGTTTTCTACACCCAGCTCAGCTACAAGGCGCATGACTATGACAGGGATCTGTCCGTTATCGCACGTCGCCCGCGCCTGTTTCTGTCCTTCGATACCGTCGGCATACAGCAGGCCGGCGCGCTGGCCGATTACGAGGCCAGCATATTGCTGGGCGCCCGTGCCGGCAGCATGGTCTATGAACTTTACCTTACCCGGATCAAATCGGCCGTCTTCGAGGACCTGAATACCTATGCCACCGTCCACCTGGCTCGCTCCCTGTCGCGTAGCTTCGAGCTGGGGCTGGATTTCGAGCTGCCGGTCAATAATGTCCCGTTCAGTGCCGGGCTGACGCTGGGTATTATGTGGTAGGGGTGTCAACCAATCCGCAATGGCTGCGTTAATATGAAAAAGATACGGAAAATGAGGGAAGATCTGATTAATACAGCTTCTGTCATCCTGAGCGTAACGAAGTGAAGTCGAAGGATCTTGTACCACTGTGTAATTAACCGTTTATAGAGCATGAGATTTTTAGACGCCACTTCGTTACGCTCAAAATGACATAAATCAGAGGTTCCCTAAAGCCTGAAACGGGTGAAGTGGCATTATGATTGCAATTGGCACACAATATATCGAGCAACCGGCCGGCATCAGCCAGCTGGTGTTTCATCAACTGCACCAGCACGGAGACCGGGCGCTGAAAACGAGCAGACAAAACCATCTGGCAATGAACCGTTTTCTCTCGGGTGT
>DRLE01000257.1 GCA_011051475.1 Gammaproteobacteria bacterium | reverse complement strand
CGCCAATGGCATCCAGTGATTCCTCCACCGCCGCATCGATAAAACCGCAGGTATTCACCACCACCAGGTCGGCATCGTCATAGCTCGGTGAGATAACATAACCCTCGGCGCGCAGGCGGGTGAGAATATGTTCGGAATCGACCGTGGCCTTGGGGCAGCCAAGGCTGACAAAGCCGACGCGTTTTGCGGCTTGTCCGGCGGGTTGTTTTTTTGTTTCGGGATTCATGCGACAATCGTTTATCAAAAAGCTATTTTAGAACAAGTGGGCAGTCGGCAGTAGGCAGTAGGCAGTTAAAATCCCGTTTTTTTCTGCCGACTGCCGACTGCCGACTGCCAACTGACGACTCTTTTTTTATGAATGAAGAACGTTTTGGCGCGCTGGCGCGCGTTTATGGCCGTGAACAGGTTGAAGCCATTGCCGCTTCGCACGTGTGCGTGGTCGGTATCGGCGGGGTTGGCTCCTGGGCGGTGGAGGCGCTGGCGCGCACCGGTGTCGGCCAGCTGACCCTGGTCGATGGCGATCGCATCAGCGCCAGTAATATGAACCGGCAGATCCATACCCTGGAATCGACCCTTGGGCAGAGCAAGGCGCAGGTCATGGCCGAGCGTATCGGCCAGATCAATCCTGACTGCCGGGTAAATGTCATCGAACAGTATATCGACGATGACAACCTGCGCGATATTCTGGAGCGTGGCTATAACGGCGTGATCGACGCCATCGACAGTATCCGATACAAGGCGGCGATGATTTATTGCTGCAAGCGCAACAGGATTCCGGTGGTGACCACGGGCGGTGCCGGTGGCCTGACCGATCCGACCATGATCGAGGTAAAGGACCTGACCCGAACCTGGAATGATCCCCTGGCCGCTACCGTGCGCTCGCGCCTGCGTTTCAAGTACAACTTCACACGCAACCTGAAACGCAGTTTTGGCGTGCCCTGTGTGTTTTCCTCCGAGCAGCAGCGCTATCCGGACAAGGATGGTCAGCCAGGTTACTGTAAACCCGGCGTTTCCGGTTTGTCCCTGGACTGTTTTTCCGGTTATGGTTCATCCGTTATGGTAACGGCGGGCTTCGGCTTTGCCGCCGCGGCCAGAATGCTGCAGATCGTTACAAAAAAAGCCGTTCCGGGAAAATGACTGCATGAAATCCTATCTGGCCAGGCCACCTGAAAACGTCCGTATCGAGCAGGTTAATGCCCTGTTCAAACAGTCGCCGTTTCTGTTTCTCGGTTTGCTTTCCGCGATTCTGATTATTGTTTTTTATTTCTGGGACAGCAGCATCAGCCACCGTGGGCTGCTTTTCTGGCTGTTTGCGAATCTGTCACTGCTGGGCTTGCGGGTGATAATGATCCGTCGCTTTCACCGGATAAAACCGAAAAAAACCGCGGTAAAATGGGGCTACCTTTTTTCCTTCTCTGCCATGCTTTCGGGGATGCTCTGGGGCAGCTTTCCGGTTTTTCTGCTGGACACCGGTGACCTCTCCGGGGTTTTTCTGTTCACCACGATTTTGACAGGTACGGTGGCCGGCAGTCTGGTGCCGATGTCGGTTTTTATTCCGGCGCACCAGATGTACACAATCTTTTCCCTGGTGCCCCTTATCTATGTCAGCCTCAATGATGGCCAGCCGGTGTTGACCAGTATCGGCATTATCCTGATTATCTATCTGGGCGTTATGCTGGTTTTTTCTCTTATTTCCAATGCGAATGTACGCGAGTCGATTCAGCTGCGCTTTGAAAACCTTGA
Organism: Gammaproteobacteria bacterium; assembly: GCA_011051475.1. Classification (GTDB taxonomy): domain Bacteria; phylum Pseudomonadota; class Gammaproteobacteria; order SZUA-229; family SZUA-229. The sequence continues at coordinate 7,813 of DRLE01000257.1, read as the reverse complement.
TCTGCTGGAGGAGTTTCGCCACCAGAAGCAGCTGGCAGACCGGGCCAATCTCGACAAGTCCCGTTTTCTGGCGGCAACCAGTCATGACCTGAGGCAGCCTCTGCACGCGCTTGATCTGTATCTCGGTGCCCTGAAGGGACTGCTGACCACGGATGAACAGCGAGAACTGCTTAACCGTGCCATCAGCTCGAGTCATTCGCTGGGTGAGCTGCTGAACGCGCTGCTGGATATATCCAGGCTGGACGCGCAGCAGGTTGATATCAACCGAACCACCTTTGCCTTGCATGAATTGCTCAGTGATCTGGTCAGTGAGTTTCAGCCGCTGGCGCATAACAGGGGGTTGCGCATACGTTTGCAGGATTGCGCCTTTTTTGTCAAAAGCGATCCGGTGCTGCTGGCCCGCATCATACGCAACTTTCTGTCCAATGCCGTCAAGTACAGCGATACCGGTGAAATCGTTATCTTCTGCGAGCCTGAAGCGGAAAGTGTGCGCATCAACGTCAGCGACCAGGGGCGCGGCATTTCCCTGGCCGAGCAGGAAAATATCTTCTCCGAGTTCTACCAGCTGGAAAACCCCGAGCGTGATCGCAGCAAGGGCCTGGGTCTGGGGCTGGCCAGTGTGCGCCGTATGGCAGACTTGCTGGATCACCCGGTTGAGGTACAGAGTGAACCGGGAAAGGGCAGCTGTTTCAGTGTGCGTATTCCCGTCTCGGAATATATCGATCAGCACAGCGATGGCGTTGATATGCCTGTCAGTGCTTCGGTCGAAGGCATGTTTATTATCTGTGTGGATGACGAGAAGGAAGTGCGCGATGCCCTGCGTGCTCTGCTGCGCGGCTGGGACTGTGAAGTGCTGATGGCGGACAGCGAACAGGGGGTTCTTGATGAACTGGCAGCTTCGGATTACCCGCAGCCGGATGCCATTATCAGTGACTACCGGCTGCGCGACAACCGCTCCGGCATTGAGGTGATTGCCGCGATCAACCGCTTTTTCGATACACAGATTCCTGCAATCATTATGACCGGTGATACCGGGCCCGAAATCCGGCAGCAGGCACAGACGGTTAAGGCCCGGCTTATGTTCAAGCCGGTCAGTCCGGAGAACCTGCTGACCGCGCTGGCTTCAATGAATAGAGGTTAGCCGGCCGTCAGAGAATACCCAGCAGTTCACCGGCCTTCTTTGCTGCCTGGGTACGGTTATCCACGTCCAGTTCTTTCAGTAACTGGCTGACATATTGCTTGACCGTGCCTTCGGCCAGGTGAAGCTCGTCACTGATGGCCCGGTTACTCAATCCTTCTGCCAGCAGCGCCAGTATCTGTAACTGACGGTCACTGAGTCTGGGCAGTTTCAGGCTGTCTATGCCCGCAGGCAGGTAACGCATGCCGGCCATTACATGGCGTATGGCCTGCAGAATGGTCTGCCCGTCGGAGGACTTGGTGACATAACCGCGGGCGCCGGCTTCAAGGCAGGCGGCAATGGTTAAGGGATTCTCGTCGGCGGATACAATCATTAACGGTGTCTTTTCGCACAGCGAACAGAAATGACGAATGCTCAGCGTGCCCTGCATGCCGGGCATACCCAGGTCCAGCAGAATAAAATCGTACCGGTTGTTATCGATGGCCTGCTGTGTGCTGTTGAAGTCATCAGCAAAATCAATGCCCAGATTGTTGTCGAGCTGCTTGAGCCAGACCGCCATGCTGTCACGAAACAGGCCATGGTCATCAGCCAGAAGAAAACGCATATTGCTGTGTCACCTGAAAAAAACAGTGCAAATACTAACTAAAGTTAGTTGTTATTGCCATGCCTTCATCTAATCTTTCCCGAATTATCCGCTGTTGTATACGTGCGGCCATAACCGAATGATGTCAGCCTACAGGAGAGAGACATGTTGTTTTTGAATCAGGGGCGAAAGCTTTTACTGGGACTTGTTTGTATTACCGCGTTGTTGCAGGCTTGCAGCGGCAGCAGCGATCCGGCGGCAACGATTGCGGTCTCGGGCACCGATTCGGTCTATGCGCAAAAGCTGGCCACCACGAAAAACATACCACTGGCGATTACTCTCAAGGCTGTGGGCGGACAGGATGATGCGCTTAGCTTCAGTGTCAGTACCATGCCGGAAAACGGTACGCTTACCGGGGAACTGTCCGGCTTTAACCCGGTAATGACCTATACCCCGAATCTGGATTTCGCCGGCACGGACAGCTTCGACTTTGAAGTGCGTGATGATAACGGCAGTACCAGCAGCGCAACCATTACCATCGTTGTTTACGATAATATCCTGCCCGATGCCGACACCGATGACGACGGGCTGAGAGACCTGGACGAAATCAATAAATACGGCACCAATCCCGAGCTGGCCGATACCGATGGTGACGGCTTCAGTGACTTCAGGGAGCTTGTCGACCTCGGTTTCGATGCCGGTGTCAATAACTACCGTTTCAATCCGCTGATTGCCGATACACCTGAAATCGATGTGCGCATGGTCAGCGTACCGGATATTCGTGTCAACTATGCACTCACCGATGGCACCTCGAAAACTGTTGGCACCAGCCGTTCACAGACTTCCAGCCAGTCGGTCAGTAACAGCCAGAGTCTGTCCGAATCCACACAGGTGTCCGAATCCAATACCTTCAGCACCGAAATCTCTTCTACTGTCAGCGTCAGCGCCGAGGTAGGCCTGTTCTCGCCACCGAAGGCCAAGGCCGAGGCCTCCACCACGGTGACTGCCGGTTACAGTTACGAAAGAACCACGACCAATGAAACCACGACAAGCTGGACCCAGGAGCAGACTACCGAAAACTCGGAAACCCTGGAGCAGAGTGAAAGCTTCGAGGAGAACAACACGGTTTCATCCTCTGAAGGTGAAATCAGTGTGGCCGTTGATGTTATCAATAAAGGTCATGTCAGCTTTACCCTGAATAACCTGTTCCTGTCTTCCACCTATATTCGCCCGCGAGGCGCCGACCCGCTGGTGCCGGTGGGCAACCTGGCGTTCGACAGCAGTGGCGGCGGTTTTCCCTCGGTGACCCTGTCACCCGGTCAGTCGACCGGCACCCTGGTGTTCCGCGGCAAGGGCGTGAACCTGGCCAAGATCAAGGAGATTCTTGCCGATTCCCGCGGCTTCAGTGTGCGCCCGACGCTTTATACCCTGCTTGATCAGGATAATGTTCCCTATAACTTCGCCAGCACGGCGGTGGTCAGTAACGATGCCATGATCATGGTGGATTACAACGGCAATGGCGGGCGCGGCAATCTGACAAAAATGGTCGCCGTCAATGGCGTAGCCGGTCAGCAGATCAATATGCTCGATGCGCTTAACCGGGTGCTGAAGCTGCAGGCGACGACCACGACTGATAGCAACAATAATACCTATATCAACAGTGTCGATGGCCTGGCCAATACCGCACCGGATGCCATCTGGCTGATTATTCATGCCCGGCAGAACGGCAATAACCAGGTTGAAACCATCATCTACACCACGCCCGAAGACAAGCAGCGCTGGGAAACACGTAATGCCAATGTGAAAAACCTGGTGGCGAATTATGACCCGGCAAAGATTGCGCTTGGCGCCGGTGACGTTCTGCATCTGGTTTACCTGCAGGACAGCGATCTCGATGGCCTGAGCAACCGCATGGAGTTCTTCTACAAGTCCGATCCGAATAATCCGGATACCGATGGCGATACCCTGGCTGACGGCGTCGAGGCCAGGGACGGCTGGCAGGTTGCCTACCAGGATGTTTTCGGCGCCGATGTGTTGAGAACGGTTTACTCCAGTCCGGTGCGTGCGGATACGGATTTTGATGGCCGTGATGACGCCAGCGAGGCCAATCTTGCAGAAGCCGATGACTTCCTGCGTCTTGATCCCAATCGTTTCGACACCGATGGTGATGGTCTTGATGACCTGATCGATGACTATGATGGCGCAGCCGGTACCAAGCTGGTCAACGAGTTCGATGATCTGCGGATTTCCGCCGTACAGGCCAGCGCCATTATACCCAACGGCGATCCTGGCCCCTATGATGTGGATGTTTCCTATCAGCCGCCGGCCTTGCTGGCCAGTGCCTCAGGTAATGGTATTACCGAGTACACGGTGGTGGCCATCCGTTACCGTGACAGCAGTGGCCAGGGTGATTTCCCGCCGCCGGCACGACTGAAAGACGGCTTTGTCTATCTGGCCGGTGACAAGGTGGCCTGTGACAATGCTGCACCCGGCTGTGTATGGGATGTGGTCAATGTGCAGACAGTGCCTCTGAACAGCAGCCCGGTTAATGCGGTCAGCTTTGCCGACACTAACCTGCTGTATCCCGAGAACCCGGGTGTCAGCCCCGCCGATGTGGCCAAGTATGTCTTCTATGTCGGCGTTAATGGTCGCTATACCCGGCAGAATGTCGAAAAGCAGGTTTCCAGCGCGACAGAAACACTGGAAATTCATATGGTGAACGGTCAGTTCTATAATGTGCGCACGGTGTTCAGCACCAGCACGACAACAGTCAACCGGAATGCGGCGATGACCAGTCTGTTTTCCTGGCTGAACGGCGGAAAACCGGTTTATTTCGACTTTCTTAGTGGACAGACCTCTACGCATGGTGCCTACCGTGCATGGGATGGCACCAGTGGTGGTATTGGCGTCAAACTCGGGGATTACTCCATGCCGTACAGCCTGATGCGTCCGGGTGACGGCAAGCTGGATATCACCTGGTTTCTCTATGCCGATGGTAACCGGCTCAACAGTGACCCGGTAAGCTATCCTGTCAGCTACAGTTTTGATCCTAGCTGGTATGATGGGGCGAAGAACCTGCCGGCAGAGATCGACAAGAACGGCAGCGGCGTTGGGGATATGTTTGTCAACGGCTATGGCGCCGGGGGCACAATGCCGACCGTTGATGCTGATGGTAATGCCGTGTTCACCATTACCGTGCCCGCGGTACCGGGCAACCATCTGGTGGAGCTGTTTATCAAGGAATATGATTATACCCGCAGGGAATACAATAACTTTGTTTCCCCGCCGGATTCACTGTTCCCGAATCGTCCCTACGACGGGCTGGATGCTGTCCGCCTGCATCGTGATGAACAGGGTATCTGGACGGCCGAGCCGGCGAATATCAATCCCAACCAGATCAATACCGGGCGTTTCCGTGACGGAGCGAAAGTCACGCGCAAGGGAAATATCAATCCGATCAAGTACCAGACGCGCACCATTCGCCTGTCGGACAGGGAAAAGCCGGGTTCCACCTCCATGCAGGCCGACTTCGAAGCCGAGTTCCATATCTATGTGAGATAAGGCAGGGTTCGGGTAGCTGTTTGCGCGACCAGGGCTTAAACCCGGTTTGAAATCTCAAGCAGGTTTGCGTCCGGGTCGCGGATATAAACCGAGAGCAGGGCGCCAGTGGCGCCCGTTCTTTTTACCGGGCCCGCAATAATCGCAATGTCCTGTGACTTAAGATGGGCTATTACCTGTTTGATATCTGTATCAGTCAGCAGACACAGGTCGGCCGAGCCGGGCAGGGGTTGCGCCGCTTTCGGTTCGAATTCCCGGCCTGCCTGGTGCAGGTTGATCTTTTGCCGGCCAAATGCCAGTGCATGGCGCCCCTCGCCAAAGCGAATGGCGCGCATGCCCAGTACCTGTGTGTAAAAGTCCAGGGTGGTGGGAATATCACGCACGGTCAGCACAAGGTGATCGATCTGCTGTATTTCTATCATGCGGGTTTGTTACTGCCTGTCAGGTCACGTCGTGGCGCAGATAGATGGCGATAAACAGCATCAGCAGCATTACCACCCATACCGCAATATAAAGCAGGCGCGACTGTTTTGCCCGGTGCGCTTCAAGCCAGGTGCGCGGACGCACGCCGCGCAGCAGGAATACCAGCTGGGCGGAAAGATTGATACAGACAATATTTACCGCCAGCAGCAGGCCGGCGCCCATGGCCCTGTCAAATTCAGCCGTGCTCAGCATCAGACCGATGGTGACCGCCGGCGGCATTAACGCCACGGCGACCATGACGCCGACCAGGACGCTGGAGGTGCCGCTGATCAGGGAAAGCGAGGCCGCCGCACCGGAGGCCAGGGCAATGGCGGTGCCGGAATAGGCCACGTCGGTGCGCGCCAGCAGCTCGCTACTGTCAAAGCTGCCCGGCCAGAGCAGGCCGATGGCAATGGCAAAGCCTGTGGCCAGGCCGATGCCGGTAAAAATGGTTTTCAGCGATTTGGCGACCAGCTCCTTTTCACCCAGGGCCGCGCCCAGGGAGAAGGCGATATTCGGGCCGAGCAGGGGGGCGATCACCATGGCGCCGACGATTACGGCGATATTGTTTTCCAGCAGGCCGATGGCGGCAACAATGGCGGAAAGAATGACCAGCAGCACAAAGTTGTTATTGAGCTGCGTATCCTTTTCCACCTGGGCCAGGATTTCCTCACGCGTACTCATCAGCGCTGCTTTTTTGCGTTCCTTCTCTCGCGCCTTTTCCTCTTCCTGCTGTTCGGGGGTGAGGGCTTCCGGTTCGGGTTCGACCGGCTTGGGCAGGACGGTATCGGGAGACAGAATCATTATGTGATAATGATCCGCGTTGTGCAGAATGGTTTGCAGCGCGTCCAGTACTTTCTGGCGTTTTTCATGGCTGACCAGCATGCGGGTGGCGATGCGCCCGTCCTCGTTCTTCTGCGAGAACCAGACGTCCTCGACTTCCTGCTGCTCGGCAATGCCGGTAATGGTGTCCAGGTGGGCCGAGTCGGCAATGACTTCAATAATCTTCATGGCAGAAGATTATGCCTTATTCAGGAGGGTGTAAACAACGAGATGGCTCAGCCCGCAACGAGGACTACGAGCATTGATTCGATTTTTATGTGAAAGCAGGGAGTCCCTGCCCTGGTATTCTGGTGTACTACAGGGTGCTATTGGCAATCAGTACCACAACCATGACTGCAACTGTGGCAGCAAGGGCATAGGGAAGTTTCAGGCAGATGCCGGGCAGTTCGGCGCAACTTTTTCTGTCTTTGCAGTTCTGGCAGACTTTAACGTTCATTCAATACTCCGCAATATTTACAACAATCCCGGTATCAGCGCCTGTCTTATGAGCCAGATTCTATCGCTGGCAAAGGCTGCTGGTATCGGGGTTTTCTACTGCTTCCGTAATGGCGCATACAATCGTGTTCAACTCGTCAGGGCTGATGCACTGTAAAACCCGGGACAGCAGTTCCGGGGCCACCTGTGCATAAACATGTCGTCCGTCATTGAGGGCAACGCTTATGCCGGCTGTATGCATTTCTGCTGAAGTTTCCTGTTCCTGCGCATCGGCAAGATCACGATCCATGTCCAGCAGTTCATCGTAATAAGCTTCCAGTTCTTCCAGAAGTTTATCGTTTGAATCTTCCGGCAGTCTAACCGTAAAACAGTCATCTGCGCAATCAACTATCGCTGTGATTCCTGCCGATGTGGCAGATTCAGCAAACAAATCACAGGTTTTTTTGTTAAAGAAAATATAATCGAGCATGAGGTCAGGTGAGTTGATTTATATCAAGTAGGGCGGGTTTAATTTAACAGCTTTTAGCGATTGTCGCTGAAAAACAGGAGAAAGATCTTCTGCAAGCGAATGTGAATTTATAAATGAGAGGCCGCAAAAAAACACAAAAGTTAAAAATGAAAAGCAATATGGTTTTTTTTGCGTCTCTTGTGTTATTTTCGGGCCTGCATTTTTAAAGTATTGTATATGGAAACATCATAGCTAACTATGTCATAGAGGCAGATTTGTATTCTGAAATTTTTCGGCATTGGTGGAGAGGGGGATTATGAAGCCGACGTTGATATCTGTTTGCTTT
>DRLE01000256.1 GCA_011051475.1 Gammaproteobacteria bacterium | reverse complement strand
CCGGCATTTCCCGGCGCCACAGCTGTGCGGCATCCACCTGCTCCTGCGACACCTCGCCGATACTTTCCACCGCATTCATCGCCTCGTAGACGGCGACGCCTGCGCCCATGGCCGTTGCGGCTGCCATTACCCGCTGGCGGCGCTGCTGCGGTGATTCATCCGGCGCCTTGCTGCTATCGGCCTGCACCCGGGTTTTCTCGTAGATATATTTACCGTCCCATCGCGGCTGCAGTCGCCTGATGCGCAGCTTCAGTGGCGGGTGGGTGGCAAATGAAAACAGGGCCAGCGATTTCAGACCTTCGGAAAAATAGGCATGGCTGTATGCCTCGGCCCGTGCGGTCAGCAGATAGGAGCCCCTGCCCGAGCCACCGATTTTTTTCAGGGCATTGGCAATGCCATCACTGCTGCGAGTGAACTGCACGGCCGAGGCGTCGGCCAGGTATTCACGCTGGCGACTGATCATGGCCTTGATCCAGCCACCGAAAAAGGTGCCGGAATAGCCGACGATCATCAGCGAAGCGCCCACACCGAAAATAACCAGCAGCGCACGCCCGTCGGTACGCCGGCCACGGGAGCGACCGACATGACGCAGCGAACGCAGGATCATGCGCCCCAGCATACCGATCATGAGGATGCCGTGCAGCACGGCGATAAGGCGGATATTCAGGCGCATGTCGCCATTGAAGATATGGCTGAACTCGTGCGCAATAACACCCTGCAGCTCATCACGACTGAGCTGCTCCAGCGCACCGCGGGTAATACCGATAACCGCGTTGGTGGTTTTCCAGCCGGCGGCAAAGGCATTGATGCCCGATTCATTGAGCACATAGACCTGCGGCACCGGCGTGCCCGAGGCAATTGCCATTTCCTCGACCACGTTGAGAATTTTTCGCTGCAGCGGATCGGTGGTGCTGCGCGGCACAATAACCCCGCCAAGCTGTTCGGCCACCACCGAGCCGCCGGCGGACAGCTGCAGCAGTTTGAACAGGCTGCCGAGAATAATAAACAGCAGCACGGCCGCACTGAGCATAATGCACAGCTGGGTATCGAAAACCGTTTCCAGCTGTGCCAGTGAAAAGCTCAGGCGGCTGTTATGCAGAAAGTAGATAAACTCGAAGAACAGGATATTACTCAGAACCAGCAGCAGGGCCACGGCCAGCACGAACAGCAATACCAGTACGCTGGTGCTGCGGCGGGCGGCATCCTGGGCTTCGAAAAAGTTCATAAAACCTGGTCGGTACGGGCATTTACCGGCAACGCTGTCGCTTATGCCGGCCTACAGTCAGAATTCGACTTTCGGCGCAGCCTGTATGGCCGCGCTGTCCTCGAACGCCAGCATACTGGCATCGGCGGCATGGCCGAAAGGACCGGCGAAGAAATTCTGCGGGAACGACTGCTTGTAGGTATTGTATTCCATAACGCTGTCATTGAAGGCCTGGCGGGCGAAGGCGACACGGTTTTCGGTGCTGGTCAGTTCCTCGGAAAGCTGCATCATGTTCTGGTTGGCCTTGAGGTCGGGATAGGCCTCCATCAGCATATTGAAGCGACCCATGGCGCTGCTCAAGCGGCCTTCGGCCTGCGCCAGCGCATCCATAACACCGGCATCACCGGGATTGTTTTTAGCCGCATCCAGTCCGGCAGAGGCCGCATTGCGCGCGCTGATCACCGCGTCCAGGGTTTCACGCTCGTGCTTCATATAACCCTTGGCGGTTTCAATCAGATTGGGAATCAGGTCATAGCGACGCTTGAGCTGCACTTCGATCTGGGCAAAGGCGTTTTTATAGCGGTTTTTCAGCGACACCAGGGTGTTGAAAATACCGATAATATACATAACGGCCAGACCGATAATGACCAGTACAACAATGCTTGAAGTTTCCATGTGCGACTCCTTAATAAACACTTTAGAATACAGAAAATATTAGCTGACTATAGTGAATATTTCATGCATAGTGACAATACCTGCAGAATATAAAGCCCGTTGAGGTAAGGTTTTCCGGATATGACAGAAATATCGAAACTCCCGCGCACAGTCCCCAGGCTGCTGTTGCTGCTGGCACTCTGCTGCCCTGCCGCGTCCCTGGCCGAGGCCTATGCCGTCGCGGGTATGGCAATCGCACGCATCCGCACCGATACCGGCGCCACCTCACCGCTGCTGGCCGACCTGCGACTGGGTTATCGCTTTGACCGTTTTAACCTGGACAACCACAAGCTGGAACTGGCGCTGATGCCCGGTCTTCGCGATGACAACCTCAACCAGCTGGTCACCGACATTCCGCTGTCTACTTCCCTGTTCTACCGTTACAATGTCACGCCCCACTATTCCATTCATACCGATCTTATCCTGGGTTACAGCCGGACTGATGTCACCTCATCGTATGTCAATGTGCCGGAATTTACCGACAGCTTTCACGGCATCAGTTTCGGTGTCGGCTTTGAAGAGTCCCTGAAAAGCATTCCGCAGCTGGCCTTCAAGGTGGATATTATGCAGCTGTACCGGGGCAGCCAGCTCAGGATCAATACGCTGACACTGGGATTCCGTTATGCATTTTAGGGCCGTTTATACTTTCTTTTTCTATATCCTGCTGCTTTTGCTGGCAGGCTGCAGTAACACGGAAGATGAAGAGGACCTGGTCAACCTGTTTGCCGTCGCCAGCCTCGACCTGGTCGCTATCAACTTTCCTGCCGACAGTGAAACCCTGGTTTCTACCGATACCTTCGTTGACTACCGCCTTGAAGGCACCAAATCCGATGGCACCAGCAATGTGCCGATTACAAAAAACATCAGCTGGTCGGTTTCGTCCGGCGCGGCCAGCAGTATCAACAGCAATGGCCGGCTGACAACCGGCAGCGCCGGCGAAGTCATTACGCTGACCGCGCGGGTCGGCTACCTGACCGCCAGCCTGGAGGTGACCGTGTCCGATGCCCGGTTTGACCGCGTGGTGCAGCTTAGCAGCCAGCCGGTTGAGCTCAATCGCTGCCAGTCGGCGCGCCTCTATCCGGTGGGCCGATATGTACGTGACGATGGCACGGAAGAAATCCGCGCCGTGGACAATACCATTATCAATACCATCACCTGGCTGGTGTTCAATGCCGAAGACAGCAGCCCGTCACAGCGCGCCAGGGTAAGAACGGAAAACAGCATTGCCACGCTGCAGGCCTTTGCCAGCGGCAATATTATTCTGCGGGCGCAGGCCTATTCCCCCTACAATGACAGCATTGTCACATCAGGTGATTTCAGCCAGACGCTGGACAACAATCTTATCAATCTGAAGCTGTGCCGGCAGAGCGATACCAGCCTGGTCAGCTGCACACTGGGCAATCCCGACCTTGGCGAAAACCAGACCCTGGCCGTGGTCAGCCTGGCCGAATACCGGGACAGCAGCGGCGCCAGCAACTGGGAAAATATCAGCGCCCTGAGCAAGTGGGGCATCGACAATCCGAGTTATGCCGAAATCAGCCTGTCGGCCGATCGCAGCTGGCTGAACATCAAGGCGCTGCAGGCCGGCACCAGCCCCACGGTTTCCGTGGCCTGCGGCACAATAGAACAAAGCATTACCGACAGTCAGCTTGAAGAAGGTGTGGTGCTGACCGAGGCGGTAAGCTGCGCCAGCGGCAGCACGGACTGCGATGCGGACAGCAGCCAGATTACCATTGGCAATAGCGTGTCACTGTCCTCACTTTCGGTAACCGCCAATGGACTGGCACTGCAGGACAACGTCGAACTGGGTATTAATGACACCACGGTTATCCTCAGGGTGACGGCCCATTACAGCGATGGCAGCAGCAAGGATGTCACCACCGATACAGAAACGCTTTACAACAGGCGTAATAATGTCCTGACGGAGGATACGGATCAGTCCGGCCAGGTCATTCCCGGTCAGTATATCGCCGACCAGTCACCGGGTACCGCCGAGATACAGATCACATACCAGGGACAGACCTTTACCGCCCTGATGGCTATTCCTTTCTAGTTCACTTAATTGAAAACGAGCACGCCAGAAACAAAAAAGCCTGACCAATGGCCAGGCTTTTTTGCACAAACAATAAAAAACGATCAGTTGTTCTGAATAACAATATTCGGGAACTTGGCCGAATAGTCTTTTGCTTTCAGCGACAGCTTGGCCGCGGTGCGACGAGCAATATCGCGGTAGATCATGGCAGCGGTGCCATCGGGATCTTCAGCCACGGAAGGGTGACCACTGTCGGCATTGATGCGAATATCGATATCCAGCGGCAGCGCACCGAGGAAATCGACATTGTGCATTTCACACATTTTCTCACCGCCGCCCTGGCCGAAGATATGCTCGGCATGGCCGCACTCGGAGCAGATGTGGATGCTCATGTTCTCCACCACGCCCAGCACCGGCACTTCCACCTTCTCGAACATCTTCAGACCCTTACGCGCGTCCAGCAGCGCAATGTCCTGTGGTGTGGTGACGATAACCGCGCCGGAAACCGGCACTTTCTGCGCCAGGGTCAGCTGTACATCACCGGTGCCCGGCGGCAGGTCGATAATCAGATAGTCCAGTGATTTCCAGCGGGTGTCACGCAGCAACTGTTCCAGCGCCTGGGTAACCATGGGGCCACGCCAGATCATCGGGGTTTCCTCGTCGATCATAAAACCGATGGACATGGCCTGCAGACCGTGGCCGCCCATGGGCTCCAGCGACTTGCCGTCAGCCGATTCAGGCTTGCCTTCGATACCCAGCATACGCGGAATACTGGGGCCGTAGATATCGGCGTCGAGAATACCCACGCGTGCGCCTTCCTTCTGCAGCGCCAGCGCCAGATTGACCGCAGTAGTGGACTTGCCCACGCCGCCCTTGCCGGAAGCCACGGCAATCACGTTCTTGATGCCTTCCAGCGGGTTCATGCCGCCCTGCACCGAGTGGCTGCCGATTTCCCAGCTGGCATCGACTTCGGCTTCCGAGACACCGTCAAGGGCCTGGATTTTGTTTACCAGCTCTTCGGACAGCTTGTCGACAAAGCCGTAGGCAGGGTAGCCAAGGACGATTTTCACCTTGACCTTGTCACCGTCAATGGCAATGTCCTTGACCACGCCGGCGCTTACCGGGTCTTTTTCAAGATAGGGGTCGATATACTGTTTAAGGGCTGATTCAACTTGTTCTTTTGTAACGCTCATGGCGATCTCCGCATCGATCCACCCGGATCGGTATTAACTCTAAATGGAACTGTATAAAAAAGAGGGCGTATTCTACAGGAATAAGCCGCTGATTTAACCTTAGCTTTTCAGGGGAGGCAGGCCTGCCCGAAAGAGGTAGCAGTGTAATGGGGGTAAAACCCTGTTTTTCAATGATTAAGGCCTGCGCCATACCCCTGGCCCTCGCCGGTTTGCGGTATTGCCTGATGAATCTGTCATCCTGAGCAAAGCCGAAGGATCTTATGCCACTGCAGCTTATGGTTCACCAGATCCTTCGGCTACGCTCAGGATGACCCTGACGGGCAGCTTTTCCGTGCAAACAGGCCGCCAAAATGCTAAATTGTGCGCCCTTTTTCACAGACCTGACGCCAAGCGGACATGACTGACAAACGTAATATTCTGGTAACCAGCGCCCTGCCCTATGCCAATGGCCCGATCCACCTCGGCCACCTGGTGGAATACATCCAGACCGATATCTGGGCCCGCTTCCAGCGCCTGCGCGGCAATACCTGTTACTACGTCTGCGCCGACGACGCCCACGGCACGCCGATCATGCTGCGCGCCCGCGCCGACGGCATCAGCCCGGAAGAACTGATCGCGGCGGTAAAAAAGGAGCACGAGGCCGATTTCGGCGATTTTCTCATTGGTTTCGATAATTACTACAGCACGCACTCGGAGGAAAACCGTGCGTTTGCCTCCAGCATCTATCTGAAGCTGCGCGACGCCGGCCATATAAAAACAAAAACCATCAAGCAGGCCTATGACCCGGAAGCCGAAATGTTTCTGCCCGACCGCTTTATCAAGGGTACCTGCCCCAAATGCGGCGCCGAGGATCAGTACGGCGATAACTGCGAGGTCTGTGGCGCCACCTATGACCCCACCGAGCTGAAAAACCCGGTGTCGGCGGTCAGCGGTGCCACCCCCATCGAAAAGGATTCCGAGCAGTATTTCTTCAAGCTCAGCGACTTTACCGATATGCTAAAGGCCTGGCTAAAGGAAGGCCATGTGCAGACGGAAGTGGCCAACAAGCTGGAAGAGTGGTTCGAGGAAGGCCTGCAGGACTGGGACATCTCTCGCAACGCGCCCTACTGGGGTTTTGAAATCCCCGATGCGCCGGGCAAATACTTCTATGTCTGGATGGATGCGCCCATGGGTTATATGGCCAGCTTCAAGAACCTGTGCGACCGCGAAGGCATCAACTTCGACGACTACTGGGCAGCAGACAGCAAGAACGAGCTGTACCATTTTATCGGCAAGGATATTGCCCGCTTCCACGTACTGTTCTGGCCGGCGGTGCTCGACGGCGCCGGTTACCGCAAGCCCACCGGCGTGTTCTGCCACGGTTTTCTTACCGTCAACGGCCAGAAAATGTCGAAGTCGCGCGGCACCTTTATCAAGGCGCGCACCTACCTTGAGCATTTAAACCCGGAGTACCTGCGCTATTACTACACCGCCAAGTTGTCTGCCGGCGTCGATGATATCGACCTCAACCTGGAAGACTTTATGCAACGGGTCAACTCCGACCTGGTCGGCAAGGTGGTAAACATTGCAAGTCGCTGCGCCGGCTTTATCAGCAAGAAATTCGGCGGTCAGCTGTCTGCCGAACTGCCCGAGCCCGCGCTTTACAACGATATGGTCGCAGCCGGCGAGCAGATCGCGCAGCATTTTGAAGACCGCGAATACAACAAGGCCGTGCGCGAGATCATGGCCCAGGCCGACCGCGCCAATGTCTATATCGATGAAAACAAGCCCTGGGTATTGATCAAGGAAGAAGGCCGCGAAGCCGAGGTGCAGCAGATCTGCACCCAGGGCCTGAATATGTTCCGGGTGCTGATGACCTGGCTCAAACCCATCCTGCCGGCCACGGCGGAAAAATCCGAAGCCTTTCTCAATACCGAACTGGCCTGGGCGGGCATTGAGCAACCCCTGTGTGACCACGCCATCAATAAATTCAAACCCCTGCTGACCCGCATTGAAAAGGAGCAGATAGACGCCATGACCCACGATTCACTCGAAGAGCAACCCGCGGAAGAATCCACAGCGCCGGCCAGCGGCCCGCTGGCCGATGACCCGATTGCCGAGGAAATCAGCTTCGACGATTTCGCCAAAATCGACCTGCGCATCGCCAGAATCGTCAAGGCCGAACACGTCAAGGGCGCCGACAAGCTGCTGCAGCTGACCCTGGATATCGGCGGTGAAACGAAAAACGTCTTCGCCGGTATCAAGTCCGCCTACGCGCCTGAAGACCTCGAAGGCCGCCTCACCGTCATGGTGGCCAACCTGGCGCCCAGAAAAATGCGTTTCGGCGTCTCCGAAGGCATGGTGCTGGCCGCCGGCCCCGGCGGCAAGGACCTGTTTATCCTCAGCCCCGACGAAGGCGCCCAGCCGGGTATGCGGGTCAAATAAAAGCGCTGGTCCGCGAATAACGCCAAAAACGCGAATCAAAAGCTTTTAACCACAGAGACACAGAGAAAGCTTTTTTTATTGTTTTTACGCCGCAGGCGTAAAAACAATACGAAAACTCTGTGCCCTCTGTGTCTCTGTGGTGAATTGTTTTTAGGGAACCTCTGATTAATAGCGATTTTGTCATCCTGAGCGCAGCGTAGCGAAGTCGAAGGATCTTTTACCACTGCGCAATCAACGAATTACGGAGTATAAGATTTTTCGACTCCACTTCGTTTCGCTCAAAATGACATTAATCAGAATTTCCTTAGGTCTTCTTTGCGTTGTTGGCGTTATTCGCGGACCGGCGCTTTTAAAGCTTTTCCATTATTCATTTTTCATT
>DRLE01000255.1 GCA_011051475.1 Gammaproteobacteria bacterium | reverse complement strand
GGCAATCAGCGCGACCGCGCCCAGCGACATGATCTCCGGCAGGGCAATGCCGACAAAACCGAGAATCAGCAGCAGGATGCCGGTGATTAATGTGTGCTTGCCGAATTTTCCCGCAAGGGGGTTGTTCATATCGATGTTTTGCATGCTTGTTTCTCCTGTTGGATTGTTTAAAAGCTGAACCGCAGAGGAAAAAACTTTTCTGGGCCGCAAATAACGCAAAATACGCGAAAAAACAAAATCGATTTTTGCGTTTTTTGCTTTGCGGATTTTGCGTTATTTGCGGCTTGATGCTTTTTTCTGTGTTCCTGTAATTCAGCTTTTATATTTTTTTCAGTTTCTTCTCAACGTCCAGTACATGTTGCGTCGTGGCCAGCACGGTATCCGGGTTCAGGCTGATGGAGTCGATGCCCAGTTCCACCAGGTATTCGGCCATTTCCGGGTAGTCCGAGGGCGCCTGTCCGCACAGGCCGCTGTGGCGCTTGTTGCGTTTCGCGCCTTCCACCGCCAGTTTTATCATCTGCTTGACGCCGGCATCGCGCTCATCGAAATCAAAGGCAACGATTTCCGAGTTGCGGTCCACGCCCAGGGTAAGCTGGGTCAGGTCGTTGGAGCCGATGGAAAAACCGTCGAACAGCCTGGCAAACTCGTCGATGAGAATAACATTATTGGGTATCTCGCACATGACATAGATCTCCAGGCCGGCCTTGCCGCGAATCAGGCCGTGGTTGGCCATGGTCGCCAGTACTTTTTCGGCCTCGTCAATGCGCCGGCAGAAGGGAATCATCAGGCGAACATTGTCCAGCCCCATTTCCTCGCGAACCCGTTTCATGGCCGCGCATTCCAGGGCAAAGCCCTCGGCATAGGCCGGGTGGGTATAGCGGGCGGCGCCACGAAAGCCGATCATGGGGTTGTCTTCCACGGGCTCAAAGTCAGTGCCGCCAAGCAGGCTGGCATATTCATCCGACTTGAAGTCCGACATGCGCACAATCACCGGCTTCGGCCAGAAGGCGGCGGCAATGGTGGCCACGCCTTCCGACAGCCTGCGCACGAAATAGTCGGCGCCACTGTCATAGGCGGTATACAGGCTTTCCACGGCCTCGCAGGTATTGCGGTCCTGTATCTTTTCCGGGTGCAGCAGGGCCATGGGGTGGGCCTGTATATGGTTATTGATAATGAATTCCAGCCGGGCCAGACCGACACCGTCATTGGGCAGAAAACAGGTGCTGAAGGCCAGGTCGGGATTACCCAGGTTAAGCATGATCTTTGTTTGCGGCCGCGCCAGACCGCTAAGGTCGGTTTCGATGACCTCGAAATCCAGTATGCCCCGGTAAACCCGGCCTTCGTCACCACCGGCGCAGGACACGGTTACCTCTTCATCATCACGCAGTACCTCGGTGGCATTATGACAGCCGACCACGGCAGGTATGCCCAGTTCGCGCGCAACAATGGCGGCATGACAGGTGCGCCCGCCGTGGTTGGTGACAATGGCCGAGGCGATTTTCATTACCGGCTCCCAGTCCGGGGTGGTGGTGTCGGCCACCAGTACCTCGCCCTCGTTGAACTGGTGAAGGTGGGCGACATCGCGAATATAGCGTACCTTGCCGGTGGCGATTCTTGTGCCGATGGCATAACCACGGCAGAGAATCTCGCTTTCCTGTTTCAGGTGGTAGCGCAGCAGCATGGTGTCATTGAGCTGGGACTGCACGGTTTCCGGGCGGGCCTGCACCAGGTAAAGCTCGTTATCCAGGCCGTCCTTTGCCCACTCCATGTCCATGGGGCGTGATTCGCCGGCGCGCTTTGTATAATGGTCTTCAATCTTGATGGCATAGTCGGCCAGCTTGAGAACATCCTCGTCGCTCAGGCAGAAACGCTGGCGGTCGGCAGCCTTGACCGAGACGTTTTTCGTCTGCTTGCGCTCGCCGCCGTAGTCGTAAACCATCTTGATCTTTTTGCCGCCCAGGTTGCGGCGAAGCACCGCGCGTTTACCCTGCAGGAATGTCGGCTTGTGCACATAGAACTCATCGGGTTCCACCGCGCCCTGTACCACGTTTTCGCCCAGCCCCCAGGCGCCGGTAATAAAGACCACATCACGAAAACCGGTTTCGGTATCCAGGGAAAACATGACGCCGCTGCTGGCGATGTCGGATCGCACCATTTTCATAATGCCGATCGACAGGCCCACCCTGAAGTGATCGAAGCCATTGTCAATGCGGTAATGGATGGCGCGGTCGGTAAACAGCGAGGCGAAGCAGCGGCGGCAGGCCTCAATCACGTGCTGTTCGCCGCGGATATTCAGATAGGTTTCCTGCTGGCCGGCAAAGCTGGCCGTGGGCAGGTCTTCGGCGGTGGCCGAGGAGCGCACCGCCACGCTCATGTCTTCGCCGTATTCCTGCTGCAGCTGCAGGTAGGCATCGGTGATTTCCTGCTCCAGGGTTTCGGGAAAGGTTGCGCCGTAAATCAGGGCGCGCGCCTTTTCACCCACCTGTGCCAGAGCATCCATGTCATCGGCATCGAGGTCCTGCAGAATATCCTGCAGTGCCTGCCAGGCGCCGTCATGTTTGAGCATGTCGAAATAGGCTTCCGCGGTAACGGCAAAGCCATTGGGCACCCGAATGCCCTGCGGGGTCAGTTCACGGTACATTTCACCGAGGGAAGCATTTTTACCGCCAACCAGCGGTACGTCATCGATGCTCAGTTCTTCAAACCAGCGGATATATTTTGTCATTGCCATGGCCGTTCACAGGATTGCAGGTAAACCGACAAACTACGCCTGACAACCGCAAATTTCAACTGCCATGGCTGATAAAAAAGGCAAATCATGATGTAAGGCAAATATTATGTTGTTACGGGCTGTTTTTTCTGTTGTCTGATTGAAATCGTTGTAGAGTACCCCCATCTAGCATTGATGAAGTTTGAATACAGTAAATACCCAGAAACAGCTACAACAAAATTGCCGGAGTGGTTTGAATAACCATGGAATATAAAGATTATTATGAAATTATGGGCGTCAAGCGTGACGCTACCCAGGATGAGATCAAGCGCGCCTATCGCAAGCTGGCGCGCAAGTACCATCCGGATGTAAGCAAGGAGGCTGACGCCGAAGCGCGCTTCAAGGAGGTTGGCGAGGCCTATGAGGTATTAAAAGATCCCGAAAAACGTGCCGCCTACGACCAGCTGGGTGCCAACTGGAAAAACGGGCAGGATTTCAATGCGCCGCCGGGATGGGATGCCGGGTTTGAATTCGGTGGTGGTGGCTATACAGACGGTTACGGTGGTGGCTACAGCAGCGGCGGCTTCGATGCTGAAGATGCTTCGGCTTACAGCGATTTCTTCGAGTCCCTGTTCGGTGGCGGTTTTCGCCAGAGCCGGACTGCCGGTGGCAGCCGTCGCCAGTCGGGCTTTAATGCCAAGGGCAGTGATCATCACGCAAAAATACTGATCGATCTGGAAGATGCCATGCAGGGCAATACCCGCTCCATCAGTCTGCGTGTGCCAACGGTGGATGCCAGCGGCCATGTGGTCAACAAGGAGCGCGTGCTAAAGGTCAATATTCCCAGGGGTATCAAGCAGGGCCAGACCATACGCCTGGCCGGCCAGGGTAATCCCGGTGTCGGTGAAGGCAAGCCGGGCGACCTGTATCTGCAGGTTGAATTCAATCCGCACAGCATATATCGTGTGGACGGTCGGGATATCTATCTTGACCTGCCGATTACGCCCTGGGAAGCGGCGCTGGGGGCAAAAGTCAAAGTCCCGACGCCCGGCGGTATCGTTGATATGAAGATCAAGGCCGGCAGCGCCAATGGCAGCAAGATGCGCCTGAAAGGACGGGGCATACCCGCCGGTTCGAAATCAGGCACGGCCGGTGATCTGTATGTAATCCTGCAGATCGAAACACCGGCGGCGAAAACAGACGATGAAAAAGCGGTGTATGAAAAAATGCGAGACACATTCAAGTCGTTTAACCCACGCGCGAAACTGGGGGTGTAGCTCATGGTAAACAGGACAACAGACATCCTCAGCGGTGACATTATTGAAAATGAAAGCAGCCTCAGCCTGCGCCAGCTCTGCGATGCCTGCTCGGTACATGCCGAGTATATTATCGACCTGGTGAATGAAGGTATTATCGAGCCCAGTGGCGTGCAGAACACACACTGGTGTTTCAATGGCATGAGCATCCGCCGGGTGCGTACCGCCAGACGTCTGCAGCGCGATCTGGGTATCAATCTTGCCGGTATTGCCATGGTGCTGGATCTGATGGACGAAATGGAACGTATGCGTTCCAGGCTTTCGTTGATGGGTGATCGTTATTAAAGCGTAAAAGCTGAACCGCAGAGACGCAGAGTTTTTTTTATTCTTCTTGCTAGCCGTCCTTGCGAGCACAGTGAAGTAAATATACGTTACCGGCTTTCGCCCGCAACGGCAAAGCCTTATGCGGGCCTACAACCATGCCAGCAACGACACCTAATAACACAATTCCGTTTTTCTCTGCGCCTCTGCGGTTCAGCTTTGAAAAGACTTGCCACCTGCTGTCCGATCTCGAACGCTGGGCATACTCGGTCTTTTCCCGTGCCAGAGATTTTCACGGGTTGAATGTCAGCAGCTTGTGAGAATATCGCTTGAAGAACCACTTCATGGTGAAGGGTGGAATAATGGTCGTCAGTACAATAACAATAACCAGGGCAGCGTGAATCTGGTTATTGAATATATTACTCAAACGCCCCAGCTCGGCAAAAATCAGGCCGACCTCGCCGCGCGGAATCATCGACATGCCGATCATCAGGCGTGAATAGTTGTTCTCGCGGATAAACAGCGGGCCGATCAGTTTGCCGGCAATAGCGGTCAGCAGCAGTAACAGGGAGAATATCCAGACGTCCGGCGAGCCCCAGTCGATAGCGCGCAGATTGATTGACAGGCCAACGACGACAAAAAATATCGGGGTGAACAGGCTGATAATCGGCTGCATCTGTTCTTCGATGGTGCGGGCGAAACTCTCGTCGGTGCGAAGAATGGTACCCAGAGGAAGAAAGAAGCGCCGTGACAGGGCAATACCCGCGGCAAAACCGCCCAGCAGTTCCGGTGCGCCCACCGCGTGTGCCAGCCAGGCAAAAAACAGCACCAGTGAGACAATGGTGGTCGGCAACAGGCCGGGGATTTCACTGGTTTCATTGAAGTGGCGGATAATCACGGAGATGAGCTTCGCCATGAGCGGCGCCAGAACAAAGAAACTGATAACGAATATAATCACCTTGCCGGTGTTCACCCAGTTGATGCCGCCGCTGGTGGAAAACTCGTAAAGCAGGGCCAGCAGGACAACCCCGAGGACGTCATCGATAACTGCGGCGCCCAGCACGATCTGGCCTTCGCTGGAGTTGTTGAAACGAATATCCTTCAGTACCCTGATGGTAATGCCGATACTGGTAGCGGTAAGCGTGCCGCCGATAAACAACGAGACCAGAAGCGAAAGATCGAAAAGGTAATAGGATATCGCGTAGCCAAGCAGCAGGGGGGTAAAAAAACCGATCACGGCTACGACCACGGATTTGGAACCACTGTTAATCAGCCGGCGCACATCGGTTTCCAGGCCGACTTCGAACAGCAGCAGGATAATGCCGATTTCGGCCATCAGCTTCAGTGCCTCAACGGGCTGTATCCAGCCGAACAGGGAGGGACCAATAACAATACCGGCGAACAGTTCGCCGATCACCGAAGGTGACTTCATGCGCACGGCAAGCTCCGCGAAAATTCTGGCGGTGAGCAGAATAATCAGCAGATAAAGGAAGAAAGTATGCGCTTGCATGTGATGAGTTTATAATAATGGCAGGTAAAAGCTATGCTATTTACTTTAAAAGTTCTGTACGCCTGCTATTGTTGAATCAGGTACTGACAACAAAGGATAGTCGCATGTTCAGGATTTTCCCGAATGACGCATGGCATAAAGGCGCGTAATGAAACTACCGGTTAACAGGCATCGCAGGCTGTCCCTGGCCATCCTTCTGGTAACGGCCTTTGCATTGTATGTGCTGGCCGATATTCTGCTTAACCCCTTTATAATATGGACCTCGCTGCCGCTTTATCTCAGCTACTATTTTATTGACAGGGCAGTCAGCTCAGGCTCGATAAAGCGCCTGTATGCCGCCTACGGGTTTATGCTTGCAGCGATTGCTTTCAGCGTTTTCTATCACTTTACCTGGTATACCGACTGGCAGGGCACGCGCACCGGGAGTTCCACCTCGGCACTGATTTTTGTGTGGATGCCGGTGTACTCGGTCATTATCGGTTTTGTCGGCTATTTTCTGGCTTCGCTGCCCGGTGTCCTCGCCGAGCGCCGGCAGGGTTAGCACCTGCATTGCATGAAAATCGAATCCTTCGAGTCATATAGAGTTGATCTCAGCATATGCGCGGCAGCGGGTCATCTTCCAGCTCGTCGAGCAGGCGTTCGCCGCCTAGTTCGGTCTGCATAATTACCTGCTGAATATTTCTGTCCACGCTGCCAATAATCGCCGCCTCCCGGCCTTCATCGATCCTTTTCCACGCCTGCAGCAGGTCGTCCGCCTGCCCGGCTTCGATAAAGGCGACAACGCGACCTTCGCAGGCAAGATACATCGGGTCATAACCGAGCATGTCGCAGACCGACTGTACGGCATCGCGTACAGGCAGATCGTTTTCCTGCAGGCGTATGCCCATGCCGGTGGCGCGCTGGATTTCGCTGCACACCGTGGCAATACCGCCGCGGGTGGGGTCGCGCATAAAATGCAGACCGTCAAATTGCAGCGCGCGGGTTGTCAGGTTCAGAACGCTTGCGGCATCGGACTGTATATCCCCCTGCAGGCCGAATTCCTCACGCGCCAGCATCACGGCAATACCGTGGTCGCCCACCGGGCCGCTGACCACAATGGCGTCACCATCCTGGATATTGCCGATACTCATGGTCGCGCCCTGGCGAACGCCAATGCCGGCCGTAGCAAGATAAAGGCCGCCACCTTCACCGCGGCGCAGCACCTTGGTGTCGCCGGCAACCACTTTTACATCGATGGCGGCGGCCGCTTCGGCCAGTGAGCGGATAATGCGCTCCAGCACGGCGATTTCCATGCCTTCCTCGATAAAGGCATTCAGGCTGAGGTACTTCGGTACGGCGCCGGCCACGGCCAGGTCATTGGCGGTGCCATGCACCGCCAGCGAACCGATATTGCCGCCAGGGAACTCCAGCGGCTGCACGGTAAAGCCATCGGTGGTAAACAGCAGCTGGCCGTCGCCGGGATTGATAGTCGCTGCGTCGGCCTGTACGTCCAGTTCGGGATTGCCAAGATATTTCGCGAACAACTCTTCGATCAGCTCGCGCATATAGCGCCCGCCATTACCGTGGGCCAGTGATATGTGGGTGTCTTGCATGGTTGGGTTCTTGTGGGTTTGTATGTTTTTGTTTTAACCACAGAGGACACAGAGGTACACAGAGGAAAACTTTTGTTTGTTTTTTTGCGCCTTCGGCGCTAAAAAATAAAAAAACTCTGTGTACCTCTGTGTCCTCTGTGGTTAAGGCTTTTGATCGTTATAACCATATTCAATAATCTGCCCGAAACTGATACCGGCGTCATTGACCGGTATCAACCCGGGCAGACATACCTTGAAACCTTCAGCCGTCAGCAATGCTATGGCGCTTTCGCTCAATACCTGGTTCT
>DRLE01000254.1 GCA_011051475.1 Gammaproteobacteria bacterium | reverse complement strand
TGTAGCGGCCGTTGAGCACGTCCAGGTCTGCCTTCAGGCTGTAGTACCGTATCTGCTGCTCACGTGATACCGGTTTTATGCTGCTGATCAGCGTCTGCGCCAGAGGGGCGTTTTTCTCGGCAATGGCAATGGCTGCAGACAGCAGACTGATACCGGCCTGCTGGGCTTCGGTAATGCTCTGACCTTCATATAACCGGTTGATAATATCCTGCTGCCGTTTAGCCGCGGGGATATCGCCGGCCTGCAGGTACAGTTGAGCGGCCTGCAGACGGTAATCGGCCTCTTCCGTAAAGCTGTCAGTTTCCTCGGCCTGCTCAAGCAGCTGTTGCGCCTGCTGGGTCAGGGAAACCTGTTCTTCGGTAACCGGCGCGGCCTGTTCTTCACCGGGCGCCTCGGTAACCGGTTTGACCGGGCCGGTTTCACAGGCAGCAAGCAGAACAAAGGCAAGAAATAAAAAGAGTTTTAAAGTATGTGTTTTCAAGATAGTATCAGGTGGAATCAGACAATAATAATGAAGTATGTTGGGTGAGGCGGGGCGTGTCAATCGAAAAAAAACAACAGCAGCAGACGGCGCAGGTGCCTGAAAAAAGCCTGTCGAACCCGGCGCTCAGCCCGGGTACATTGTATCTTGTCGCCACCCCGATAGGAAACCTTTCCGATATTACGCAACGGGCGGTCGATGTGCTGTCGCAGGTCGATTATATAGCTGCCGAGGACACCCGCCACAGCCAGCGCCTGCTGGCCCACCTGGGCATTAAGACCCGGCTGCAGGCCTGCCATGAGCATAATGAGGAGCAGATCACGCCGCGCCTGCTCGATGATCTGCAGGCCGGGCGCACTATTGCCCTGATTTCCGATGCCGGCACACCCCTGATTTCCGACCCCGGCTATCGCCTGGTGGCACAGGCGCATGACCGGGGCATCAGCGTGGTGCCGGTCGTCGGCCCCAGTGCGGTGATTGCCGCCCTGAGCGCCGCCGGCCTGGCCACCGACCGCTTTTCCTTCGAAGGTTTCCCGCCGGCAAAGCAGGGCGCCCGCCGGGCCTTTTTTGAGGCCCTGGTCGCGGAAACCCGGACCATGGTCTTTTATGTTTCCTGCCACCGTATTGTCGAAACCCTGAAAGACATGCAGGACATATTCGGCGCTCAGCGCCGCCTGAGCTTCGCCCGCGAGCTGACCAAGACCTTTGAAACCATAAAGCGAAGCACGCTTGCCGAGCTTGTCGAATGGGTGGAATCAGACGATAACCAGCGCCGGGGCGAGATCGTACTGGTCGTCGAAGGCGCACCCGAAAGCACGGGCGATGCCGGTGAAACAGACCGTCTATTGGCTATCCTGCTCGATGAGCTGCCGGTAAAGCAGGCGGTCAAGCTGGTGGTGAAAATAACCGGTGAGCACAAGAACGAAATATACAAACGGGCTCTTGAGCTAAAAGAAAATAAATTATCCGCAAATGAACGCAAATGAACGCAAATTCATGGCAATAAGTATTCTTAATCCTGTTGTTTTTATAAAGAGAAAAATAAATTATAGAGGCTATATCAGTGATCAGTAATAAAATGGTTTCTCTTTTATTTGCGTTCATTTGCGTTCATCTGTGGAAAAATAAAAAAACAGGACACATAGCAGCTTACTCGCTGATTGTTTATGGCCTGCTTTGTTTTACTTCAGCACAGGCCGCCAACGACCGGGCGTTTTTCTGGCAGGTGACTTCACCGGATAACGGCGCCAGTGTTTATCTTCTCGGCTCGATCCACTTTGCCGACAAAAGTTTTTACCCGCTGCGTACTGAGATTGAAGATGCTTTCAGGCAGTCCGATGCACTGGTGGTCGAACTGAATATCGAGAAGCTTGACCCGAACGCCTACAACCGGATTGTTGCAGAGAAAGGACGGTACACGGACGGTAAAACCATCAGGGATGTCCTGTCGAAAGAAACCTGGCTGCAGTTGCAGCAGCGCCTGAAGCAGATGAAACTGTCCTACGACGCGGTAAAACACTACAAACCCGGCATCCTCGTGCTGACCCTGACTTCCGTGCAGCTTATGCAGATGGGGTTCGATCCCGCGCTTGGCATCGATATGCATTTTCTGGCGCTGGCGACGCAGCAGAAAAAGAAAATTATCGAGCTGGAAACGCTGGAGCAGCAGCTTGATCTGTTCCTGGATATTCCCGACGCCGACCTGCTGCTGAAAGAAACCCTGTACTCAATGGATGAGTCCGAACAGATGATGGTGGATATGATCAGCTACTGGAAAAGCGGCAATGAAAAACAGATGAACCAACTGCTGTTTGAAGATGCAATAAATGACTACCCCGAGTTCGCCAAAATATACGACTCCCTGTTCTACCAGCGCAACCGGAAAATGACAGAGAAAATCAATGCCATGCTGAAACAGGGTGGCAGTTATTTTGTCGTGGTGGGGGCGGGGCACCTGCTTGGTGCGCGCGGGGTTGTGCGTTTACTTGGGGGGCGTGGGTATGATGTAGTGCGGCGGTAGCCGGGCGCGCGGTGGTAACGCGCGCAGTGAATAGTGAATAGTGAATAGTGAATAGTGAATAGTGAATAGTGAATAGTGAATAGTGAATAGTGAATAGTGAATAGTGAATAGTGAATAGTGAATAGTGAATTTT
>DRLE01000253.1 GCA_011051475.1 Gammaproteobacteria bacterium | reverse complement strand
CTGGATTATCACCCAGGTTTCGCTGCAGCTGATTGAGGAGCCCGTCCACCGTCTCGCCCTGCTCTATCACAGCGATTTTCGCCTCAGCGGGCTGGGCTTCGGCGATACCCTGCTGCTGATCATCATCAGCGCCACCCTGGGCCTGTTCGGCGCCTGGATCGCCGTCGGCCGCCATCTTAAGGAAATTGAGCCAAGTTAAGCGCTTGTTTTTATTAATTATTTTTTAACCACAGAGGACACAGAGGTTCACAGAGAAAACCTTTTATAATTAACAGTTTGCCGCATTGCGGCAAGCTGTTAACAAAATAAACTCTGTGAACCTCTGTGTCCTCTGTGGTTAAAATTTCTCTTTAGTTTCTACCAAAAAATTACATTTTTTTACTGGCATTCGCGTGAACTTTTCTTATAATTAGCACTCATACTCCGTGAGTGCTAAAATGACAACCATGAGAGAAGACAAAATGACGACAAATGCTTTAATTCCCGCCCTTCAGGGTACCTCTTTAAGCAGTGGTAACCTGGATGACTATATTCGACAGATTAACAGCTTCCCTGTTCTTTCTGCCGAGGAAGAACGGGATCTGGCTTTACGTCTGCAGAACCAGAACGACCTTGCCGCAGCGCAGAAGCTGATTCTGTCCAATTTACGTTTTGTGGTTAAAATCGCCCGCGGATACACCGGCTACGGCCTGCCGCTGGCCGATCTGATCCAGGAAGGCAATATCGGCCTGATGAAAGCGGTCAAACGCTTTTCGGCCAGCCATGAAGTTCGCCTGATTTCCTATGCCGTGCACTGGATCAAGTCAGAAATTCACGAATTCGTACTGCGCAACTGGCGCATCGTCAAGATCGCCACTACCAAGCCGCAGCGCAAGCTGTTCTTCAAGCTGCGCAGCTCGAAGAAGCGTCTGGGCTGGTTCAACCAGGAAGAGGTCAATGATGTGGCCAAAACCCTGGGTGTCAAACCGGAAACCGTGCTGGAAATGGAATCACGCCTGAGCGGCAGTGATGTCACCTTTGACGCGCCGGCCAGTGACAACGATGATGACGCCGCCTTTGCACCGGCTGCCTATCTCACCGATGAAACAGCCGATCCGTCGCAGCAGCTGGAACAGGATGACAGTCATTCTCGCGATATGAGCCTGATGGCCGATACCCTGAAAACACTGGACGAGCGCAGTCAGGACATTATCCGTCGCCGCTGGCTGAGTGAAAACAAGGCCACCCTGCATGAACTGGCTGACGAGTACAATGTTTCTGCCGAGCGTATTCGCCAGATCGAGAAAAACGCGCTGAAAAAAATGCGCGTGGCTTTCGAGGCCTGAAGAAAAACCTGAAAAACAAAAAGCTATTCACCACAGAGGACACGGAGGTCACAGAGTATTAACAAATGTTTTTCTCTGTGACCTCCGTGTCCTCTGTGGTTCAGGCTTTTAAAATACAAACGCTACCGGTTCTGGTAACGGTTCAGATCATAGATTCCCGATAACAGCGGCTCCTCGCGCGCGTATTGCGCATTGAACCAGTCCGCCTGCTGCCAGAATTTCTCGTTGGTGCGACGGATACCGTAGCGGCCGACAAAGACCTCGTATTCCTGGCGGTTGCTGATGGCATTGAATTCCTCGACAAAGGTTTCGATATCATCCAGGTCAACCACATAGAAGAAGCTGGGGTAAACGCCTTCCAGCCAGGGCAATATGGTTTGCGTGTCCATGGCGTAATCCCGGCGTTCACCCGGTTTTTCCGACTGCATCATATTGCTGACATTCCTGTAGGCCTTGTTATAGACAAGCGTGTAGGCCAGGTCCTGCTCGGGGTTCGCTCCGGTGCGCACGCGAACAAAAACCAGATCAGGCAGATACTGCATAATGCCGATCGCCATTTTCTCGGCCTTCTGCATGGCTCGGGCCACACGCAGCCGGTTTTCGTCCGCCGGGGGCGGACAGTTATCCGGCTCACAGCGGTTGATAAAGTCACCCTTCAGGCTCAGCGCTTTTGCAACCGTGCGGTAGAGTTCACGCTGCGGATCATCCGTGCGATAGCCATTGACCAGCTCCTTGCCCCGCCATTGCACCTGCCCCACGTCATCCCGGTTGCTTTTGCGTATTCCCTGATACCAGTCATGGTAAAGCTTTTGCCGGGTAGCCGGGGGCAGGAAAGCAAGAAAGTTGTCTTCGCCCTCGGTACGCAGCAGATCCATATACAGCCGGGTATTTAGCTGGTGGCCGGCATTGCCATAGACATCGAAACCGGCAACCAGCAGGTAATGAATGCGTTCCAGCACCGAATAGTCGATAAACCATGCCGTTTCCGGGTAGTCACCCAGCCAGCCGAAGTTGACCGAGGCGCTGTCGAGGTGGCGGAAGATGGTCAGCGCCGTATTGGGGTTGCTGCCGGCTTTATGATTCCAGCTGTCGCCCTTCCACAAATAGGCCATGGCATCTTTCAGCGCGACCGGCCTGAAATCGGCCAGCCGCTCATCATACTTGCCGGCGTACTGGCGAAACAGGTTCTTGTAGTGCAGGTCGACGCTGAGAAAACGAAAAGTGTCTTCAAGCTCGGAGGGCATGGCCATATCCGCGGCATTGTTACGTAAAAAGGCATCGCTATTGGACGCAATCGGTGCCTCCGGGTCGAAGAAAGCCACCCAGAACTGGTCCTCGATAACATTCAGCGCGATCTGCCCGCGACAAACCGGACCCTTGATAAAGCCCTCGATAAAGAAACGCGCATCATCCAGCAGAAAACGGTAGCGGGATTTTACCGGGATGGCGGCAAAGGCAAGCATGGGGTTGGAGGCGATCTCCGGCCGATAGGACGGCAGCTCGCTGACCTCGTAGTCCACATCGTAGAAAAGCGCCTGCAGGCGCGCCATGCGTTTGTCCGACAGCGGATAAACCATATGGGTCTTGGCCACAATACTGCCCTGCTGGCGCAGAATACGGTAATAAACCTCACCCTTCACTTCACCATAGGGACGGCGTGTGGCAATAATACTGACCGGCTGTCCCGGCGGCGTGGTCGAACGCACCAGACGGTAGAACTCACGCGTATCCGTGCCGGCAAAATGCAGATGCGCCTGGAACAGATGCTCATAGATATAGCGCGACACCAGCTTCTGTTTTTTTGTCTTG
>DRLE01000252.1 GCA_011051475.1 Gammaproteobacteria bacterium | reverse complement strand
TCGGTAGCCCCCTCCTCGCTTGCGGCCACGGCAAGTATGGCGCATGCCCCGGAAGGCACGATGGCATTAAAACGACTGATGCCTTCAAACATGCCCAGGTTGGACAGATAGATGGTTGCGCCCTGGTATTCCCCCGGCTGCAGCCGTCCCGATTTTGCCTTCTGCTTCAACTGCTGCCAGTCATCGGCCAGTTCGGTCAGGGGCCGCTCGGCCATATCGCGCAGCACCGGCGTTATCAGCCCGCCGGGCCTGTCTACCGCAATGCCCACGTCCACCTGTTTGCGCACGGCCAGCCCGACTGGTGTATAGGCCGCATTCAGGTCCGGATGCTGCACCACGCTGCGAGCCAGCGCGCGTGCCAGCATCAGGGTCAGTGACTGCTGCGTTTCCTTCGCCAGTTGTAACAGGGCCGTGGTCGGTACCCTGATACTGATATGAAAAACGGGCGTTGATGTGGTCGCACTCATATTGCCGGCAATCGCCCGGTGCATCGGGGTGAACAGGCGGTAGCGCCAGGGCGGCCCGGCATCAAGATCCGGCTGTGGCCCCTGCATGGCGGCCGCAATGACCTGCGGGCTTTTAATAACACCGCCCGGCCCCGGCGAAAGCATCGCCAGGTCAACGCCCAGCTCCCTGGCCAGGCCGCGTGCGTAGGGTGAAGCCCTGTAATGCCCATGCCCTGCCGGCAGCGTTCTTTCAGCAGTGGCTGGCGCTGCTTCTGCAGATGCAGTTTCTACAGACATGGCTTCTGTATCACTGCTCTGTTTTGTTGTCGTCGAAGTCGACTCGACTGCTGGTGCCGGGGACGCCTTTTTCTCTGCTGGCGGCTGTGCTGTGGCCGTGGTTTCACTGCCGGGCGCCTGCTTGCTGATATAGGCGATCACCTCGCCAACCGGAATATCCGTATCTTCCTTTGCCAGCGGACCGACAAGATAGCCTTCGTCGAAGGCTTCCATATCCATGACCGACTTGTCTGATTCGATTTCCGCCAGCACATCGCCCTTGCTGATTTTATCGCCTGGTTTTTTCAGCCAGCGCACCAGATGGCCGCTTTCCATGGTATCCGACAGGCTGGGCATTTTTATGGCCTGCTTGTCGAGCTTATTATCTGTCTGAGGACTCATTTTTCATCTCCTGCTGCTGGCGGTTCTGCGACTAGCCGCCTGGCAGCCTCAGCTATACTCTCGGCGGTCGGAATACTGGCAATCTCCAGGCTGCGGTTATACGGTGTCGGTATATCCAGAGCGCCGTGGCGCTGAACCGGCGCGTCCAGTTCATAGAAACAGGCCTCGGCCAGTTTTGCCGCCACCTCGGCACCGGCGCCGGCAAACACGCAGTCCTCCTCCACCACCAGGCAGTGATGGGTTTTCTGCACCGAGGCAATGCAGGTCGCCCAGTCGATCGGCCGCAGGCTGCGCAGGTCGATGACCTCGGCGCTGATACCGGATTCGGCAAGCAATGCTGCCGCCTCTTCGGCCAGCAGGGCCATGCGCGAGTAACCGATAATCGTAATATCCTCACCCGGCCTGCGCACCACGGCGCGGTGCATGGGAATGGCGTCTGCGGTTTCATCCAGCTCGCCCTTGCTGAAATACAGCAGCTCGTGCTCCAGCATTATGATCGGCTCTTCACTGCGGATTGCCTGCTTCAACTGCCACCAGGCATCCTGTACCGTGGCGGGAACCGCAATGCGCAAGCCCGGCACATTCATCAGGGTATGCTCAAGACGCTGGGAATGCTGCGCCGCCAGCTGTCTGGCAACACCGCCCGGCATACGCACGACCAGCGGCATGGGAAACTGTCCGCCGGACATAAAGGGGATTTTCGCCGCCATATTGATAATGGCATCCAGCGCCAGCAGGGCGAAGTTCACCGTCATGATTTCAACCACCGGACGCATATCGATAAGCGCCGCGCCAACGCCCAGGCCGGTAAAAGAACCCTCGGATATCGGCGTATCCCGCACCCGCCATTCACCGTAGCGGGCATACAGTCCTTCCGTTACCCGGTAACTGCCGCCATAAAGCCCGACATCTTCACCCAGGATAAAAACACTGTCATCGGCCGCCATCTCTTCATCCAGCGCGCGATTGAGCGCCTGGTAATAAAACATTTCCTGCGCCATCAGATCAGCACCTCCTGCCCGCGATTGCAGTCAAGCGCCGCCAGCGCCTCTTCCATGCCCGGCTCGGGACTTCGCCGGGCAAAGTCGACGGCATCTTCCACGGTCTGCTCCACCTGCTGTTTCATCTGTTCGATTTCATCGGCATTAATCAGCTGCTCTGCGCGCAGATGCTCACTGAAGCCGTTAATCGTATCGGGACCGGCCGATGCAATATTTTCAGCCGAGGGATAAAGCGGCTGCTCTGCTTTCTCGACAATACTCAGCGGGTCCATCCTGCGATAGGCCTCGACTTCAACCTGGGGACGATAATTACCGGCATCAGCCATGGAATGACCGCGAAAACGATAGGTTTCCATTTCCAGAAACTGTGGCCCGGCGCCCTCGCGTATGCGCTGCAGGGCCGACTGCGTCGCCTCGTAAACGCGCAGAACATCCATGCCGTTTATTTTTTCCGCGGGTATCCTGTAACCGCAGGCGCGTTTGAATACGTCACTGACAGCCGAATGCCGGTGTATTTCGGTACCGATCTGATAGTGGTTGTTTTCACAGACAAACAGCACCGGCAGGTTCCATAACGCGGCCATATTCAGTGATTCGTGAAAGGTACCCTGATTGACGGCGCCATCGCCAAAGAAACAGATAACCGCTTCGGGCTGGCTGCGCATGGCGGTGGCGTAGGCCAGGCCGACGGCGACCGGAAAGGTTTCACCGACGATGGCATAGCCGCCCATAAAACGGCGCTCCCGGTCGAACAGATGCATGGAACCGCCCATACCCCTGCAGCAGCCATCACGACGGCCAAACAGCTCGGCCATAATACTGCGCGCGGGTATTCCCCGCACCAGTGCGTGTACATGCTCGCGGTAGGTACTGACCACATAATCCGAGGACTCCGCCGCATGCAAGACACCGACGGCAACGGCCTCTTCGCCGGGATAAAGGTGCAGAAAGCCGGCGATATTGCCTTCGGTATATTCCCTGGCGGCGCGCTCTTCAAAGCTGCGCGCCAGCAGCATGTCCTGCAACATTGCGTGAAGCATAAAACGGTCCATACTCTTCTCCAACTGACTTGTGTTATTGCCGCCCCGGTAAGGTATCCTGCATTATTTTTTCAACCAGCCAGCCGTGCAGAACGGAGAACACGGCGATATACAGGGTAACGATCACGGTATAGGTTATGCCGAAATAATGCACCATCAGCGGCAGAAAAGGGATCTTTATTGAACGCGCGTACAGAAAGGCCGCAAGCAGCGCCGGGCGCGCGCCCTGGTTCTCAAGTTTCTGCAGCAGCGGATACCACGCATAAATCGGGCCGTGTGAAAGAATGCCGCCGATCACGGCAAGCAACCAGCCTTTAAGACCGCTGCGGGTGTCGGCAAGTTTCGCCAGCCTGTTCTGCATGCCCTGGCTGAGATTAAGCAGCCAGAGAATAACAAACACCAGGGCGAGTACCGGCGCAATGGATACAACCAGGCGCTGAAAATGCTCAAGGCTTGCGGCGACAAAGCCGGCATTAAACATCCAGACCAGAATATACAGGACTATAACCAGCAGCAAGAACCACCAGCCACCGCGGCCTTTTTTTGCCGACTGGGTTTGTACCGGCCCGGCTGACGCTGTTGCGGGTGATGCCGGGGGTGCTGTTTTTTCAGAAGGCATTCAGTGTTACCACGGTTAGCCAGCCGATCAGCAGCGCCATAATAAAGGCTATCAGGTTTCGCGAAAGCGCAAAGCGCCAGCCCAGGGTGACCGCTTCGGCCGGCAGTGAAATCACGCCTACCGTTACCCATGAAATAATGAAAACGGTCACCGGCAGCAGACCAATGCCCGCCGTCTGTAATTCGCCGGCCAGCACATAACTGACAATCGGCTGGCCGGTTGAAACACTGCCGATAATATTGGCCAGAATCGTGTCCTGCCAAAGACCATGACCAAGGATACCCTGGCGGACAAGCAGCGGAATAATCTCGACCACCATGCCGGCCAGAAGCAGCACACCCGCCAGCACCGGCAGTAACTGCCAGAGGCTTTTCAGGGTTTTGCGGGTGGCTGTATTGAGTCGCTTCATGTCATGCTAAAGATGACAGACCTGAAGTGGCTGCAGTCGCCTTGCCCAAAATTTCCGGACCGGAAGGTTCCTGACTGACAGGCGCCATGGCTAATCGTGAATAATAATGCGCCGGCTATCACGATCGATATCCACGACCTGTGCGGCCTCGCGCGCCATATCGGCCAGCTCGACCAGCTCCGGCATGTCGTTGAGATCGGCCAGCGCTTTCAGGGTCGCGTATGGCTCGCAGTCCAGATGCTGACCGGGGCGGCCGCCGTTCCGGCAGCCGCAGGCGGTGACATCGACGGCCAGACTGATATTTTCAGCAAACTGGATAATAAGCGGCTCGGCATGATGTACCTGTGCCAGCGCCTTTTTGGCGCTGACCGGACCCTGCCAGTCCAGTACAGGCATATTGCTATAATCTCGCATAGTGATTCTCCTCCCGGATATTTATTCCAGGTTAGTCCTGGATCGCGTCAGTATTGTTCCGTATCGTGCCTTAATCGTATGGCCACTTCCGGTTTTGTCTCTGTAAAATGTCCTCACCGTGGCGAGTAATAGATTCCCGGCACTCTACCTGGCTTTCAAACGATAAGATGGTAGTACCTTTTATTATAAACCCGGACAGTCAGGGAACCTCTGATTCATTATATGTTCTCTCTGGATGATACTATCACTGGGCAAGCAGATCCCGGGTATGCCGGGCAATAACAATTTCTTCATTCGTGGGTATACACCAGATGGAAGCCCGGCTGCCGGGTGTACTGATCTTTATATTGTTTTCTGCGTTGCTCGCCGGACTAATTTCCAGACCCAGCCAGGACGCCTGCTCACAAATCTTCTGACGTATGGCTGCCGATTTCTCGCCGATGCCGGCGGTAAAGACCAGCGCATCCAGGCCGCCCAGCACCGCGACCAGCGAGGCAAGGGCACGATGGGTATGGTGCACGAAATAATCGACCGCCCGCCTTGCCGCATCACTTTTATCGGCCAGCAGAACGCGCATATCGTCACTGCTGCCGGAAAGGGCCAGTAATCCGCTTTGATAATTCAGCATGCTGTCGATGTCATCAGGCCCCATGCCGGCCTCGCGTTGCAACCAGCCCGTAATGCCGGGATCGATACTGCCCGGACGCGTTGCCATGGGAAGGCCATCGAGCGGGGTAAAGCCCATGGTTGTGGCAAGCGACTGGCGGTTGCGCATGGCGCATAGACTGGCGCCATGGCCGAGGTGCGCGACAATAACCCTGGCGTTGGCCCATTTACCCAGGTATTCGGGCAACATTGCGGCTATGTACTCATAGGAAAGACCATGAAAACCGTAGCGCCTGACGCCTTTATCAAACCATTCGTGTGGCAGTGCGTAATGCTGCTCGTTCCAGGGCATGGTGTGATGAAAGGCGGTATCAAAACAGGCCACCTGTGGCAGCGCCGGCAGCTGTTGCTGCACGGCCTCGACAAGCGCCAGATTATGCGGCATATGCAGTGGCGCCAGATGAACGAGCGCGTGCAGCCGGCTTAACACCCGCGGGTCTATCCGCACGGGCGCGGTAAAATCACTGCCGCCATGAACCACGCGGTGACCGGCGGCAATGATACGGGTTTCAGGATGGTGCTGGCGCAGCCAGCCGGACAGCCAGTCCATTAACCAGGCAAGCGCCTGCTCATGATTCTCAAGCTGCGGCAGCCTTTGCGCTTCTTTCCCGGTCGAATGTTCAAAAACGGCGGCTTCGCCCAGATCACGGATACTGCCGTGCAGCATGCACGCCAGTGCTTCATCCCTGCCGGTATACAGGCCGAACTTCAGGCTTGAGGAGCCTGCATTGAAGGTAATAATGGCGTCGTGGCTATTCACTCGCTTTCTTCCTGTAATACATCAACACGGTCAGTGCCGCGGCGGCCAGCCGCGCCTGCGGCGGATCCGACCGCGAGGGCAATAATACCGGCACTTTTGCACCGACCACGACTCCGGCCAGGGTGGCGCTTGCCAGGTACTCCAGGTCCTTTGCCAGAATATTGGCCGCATTGAGATCCGGCGCCAGCAGAATATCAACATCACCGGCAACCGGGCTGTGAATATGCTTGATTTCCGCCGCCTGCGCCGATATGGCATTATCGAATGCCAGCGGCCCGTCGACAATGGCGTGTTCAATCTGGCCGCGATCAGCCATCTTGCTGAGACAGGCGGCATCAACCGTGGAAACAATATCGGGCTTGACGACTTCGACGGCCGACAGGGCCGCCACTTTTGGCTGCTCGATACCCAGCAGCCGCGCAAGCTCGATCGCGTTTTGTACAATCTCGGCCTTGATGGCAAGGTCCGGGCTGATATTGATGGCGGCATCGGTGATAAACAGCAGCTTGGGGTAGCTGGGCAGCTCGACAACAAACACATGGCTTATACGCTGGCCGGTGCGCAGCTCCGCCAGTACCGGATGCATCAGGGCATCGGTATGAATCCAGCCCTTGGCCAGCGCCAGCGCCCTGCCCTGTTTGACAAGATCGATACCCAGCTGCACGGCCTCGCTTTCGGAATCGGCATTGAGAACCTGCGTATCGTGCAGATCAAAACCGCTTTGCGCACAAAGCGAGCGTATGGTTTCCACCTTGCCGATAAGAACGGGATCGACCAGTTCCTGATCGGCTGTTTTGATATATCAGAATCCGTCATCACACCTAGGGCCTGTTAACACTAAATCAATAGGCTCTGCTGAGCCGCTTTTTTTGTCCAGCAAGGCAGAATGAGCGATGTGTAGTCATTCTACATGAGCGAATGATAACGCAGCTGGGCGGAAAAAGCGGCACAGCCCTCCGGGTTACGCCAGAAAAAACGCCACTTTTCGTTGCTCGTCGCTTATTTGGCGTAACCAAACTTCACTCCTCGCGCCTTGATTGGCGCTTTTTCTGGTGTAACAGAACCTATTGATTTAGTGTTAACAGGCCCTAGTTTCCCGCCGCCAGCCATTGCACCAGATCCCGGCTGATGATTGCGGCGGCCTTGTTCAGGGCCGTTACCGCACCCTGTGCATCCTTTGTCGCTGCGGGCACGCTGGCAACAAACTGCCCTGTTTTAATGACCTTGCGCGTTGCATTATCAACAAGATAAAAGCGCATACGGATAACACCCGCAGCGCTGCCATCGGTATCGATATGCTGGCTGAAATCAAACAGCGTACTCTCCAGCAGCAGCTCGGCCTTTGCTGATGAAACGGGTGGCAGCACCGCCGCAAACTGCCCGCTTCTTTCCAGTTCATCCTGGAGAAACGTTTGCAATAACACCACCGGCGCGTCACTCCAGCGGCTATAGGCATAACTGTTTCTTGCATGTGACGCGTCCGAGTAGAGCAGGTCGGTGCTGTGATAGACACGGGCGGCATTGACCGGCGCCAGCTTCAGGACGGCTTGCTGTTCCTTGTTGGCGGTCTCAGCAATGTCCTGCTGCGGCGCCGACAGGGTGTAGACACTGGCGGCCGGAACACTCTGCGTGGCGCAGCCGGCAAGCAGGAGCAATGCCGGAAAGATCGAGTAGTTAATTTTCATAGCCCTGCTCCCCCGGACCCGGTTTTATCTCGCTGCGCTTGAACAGCAGGTCGCCCGGACTGTTCTCGATAGACTGCACGGTGGCCTGTAACTGCATGGTCAGATTGTTCAGCTGCACGAGCAGCTGATTGAATGACGCAAGACTCTGCTCGACATCCCGGTGAATGGCATGACCGGGATCGGCATAGTTTTCCTGCAGGCTGCCCGCCAGCCTGTCCACACTCTCGGAAGCAGCCGCTAGTTTTTCGAAGGCATCGCTCATGCGCTTTTCCGCAATCACGCCATTTTCAAGCAATAACTGAATGCCGGCCATCTGCGCATTGATATTACGGCTGAGCATTGTTATTTCCGCCAGCATGGCCTCGATATTCTGCAGGTTTTTTTCACTGAGCAGAACATCCAGCCGGGACAGTACACGC
>DRLE01000251.1 GCA_011051475.1 Gammaproteobacteria bacterium | reverse complement strand
CGGCCAGATAATGCCGTTATCGTCATGGTTCTGTTCGATGGCGGCGGCAACGATGCGGCTGATGCCGATGCCGTAGCAACCCATGGTCATAATGCTGGACTTGCCGTTTTCATCCAGCACTGTGGCATTCATGGCCTCGGAATATTTGGTACCGAGCTGGAAAATATGGCCGACCTCGATGCCGCGGACAATGGACAGTCTGCCCTTGCCATCGGGACTGGGGTCGCCTTCGACGATATTGCGCAGATCGGCGGTGGCCGGTTCACTGCAGTCACGTCCCCAGTTGACCCCGCGCAGATGCTTGCCGTCCTTGTTGGCGCCGCAGATAAAGTCGGCCATGTGTGCTGCCGCATAGTCGGCAATCACCGGGATATCCAGGCCCACCGGGCCCAGAGAACCTGCGCTGCAGCCGGCAACCTGTTTGATCTGTTCATCGGTGGCAAAGGTCAGCGGCGTAGCGACGGCGTCAAGATGTTCGGCCTTGATTTCATTGAGTTCATGGTCGCCGCGCAGCACCAGGGCCACGACGGAACCTTCCTCGCTGCCCTGGACCAGCAGGGTTTTCAGGCAGTCTGCGGGGGTAACGCCCAGAAATTCACTGACTTCTTCGATGCTGTGCTGTCCCGGGGTGTCCACGGTTTCCATGGTTTGTGAGGGTTCGGGACGGGGCTGCTCGGGCGGCAGAGTTTCGGCTTTTTCCACATTGGCGGCATAATCGCTGCCATCGGAGAAGGCGATGGCATCCTCGCCGGAATCGGCCAGTACATGGAACTCGTGCGAGTTATTGCCGCCGATGGCGCCGGAATCGGCCATGACCGCGCGAAACTCCAGGCCGAGGCGGGTAAAGATGCTGCTGTAGGTCTGATACATCAGCTCATAGGTCTGCTGCAGGCTGTCACTGTTCTGGTGGAAGGAGTAGGCGTCCTTCATAATGAACTCGCGCGCGCGCATGACGCCGAAGCGGGGGCGAACCTCGTCGCGGAACTTGGTCTGTATCTGGTAATAGGTTACCGGCAACTGCTTGTAGCTGACCAGCTCGCGGCGCGCCAGGTCGGTAATGATCTCCTCGTGCGTGGGTCCGAAGCAGAATTCGCGATTATGACGGTCGTGAAAGCGCAGCAGCTCGGGGCCGTACTGCTCCCAGCGCCCGGATTCCTGCCACAGCTCGGCCGGCTGCACCGCCGGCATCAGGACTTCCAGGGCACCGCTGTTGTTCATTTCTTCGCGCACGATGTTTTCCACCTTGCGCAGCACGCGCAGGCCCAGCGGCAACCAGTTATACAGCCCGGAAGCCAGCTTGCGAATCAGACCGGCGCGCAGCATCAGCTGATGGCTGGTAATTTCGGCGTCTGCCGGCGTTTCTTTTAAGGTGGTGAGCTGGAATCGGGATAAGTACATAGTTGGACCTGGGTAAAATATTGCCTTGTTGCGAAGGGCGCATTTTAGCAATAAGTGGGTAATAAGTGGTGTTGGTTGGTGTATTGGAGGTGTTTTTTATCCGCAAATGAACGCAAATAAACGCAAATTCGGTTATGTGCTCATTCTAAGCGTAGTCGGGAATCTTAAACCACGATGCTATCCGTATGCACCGGAGCGCAAGAGCCCTCGACTGTGCTCAAGGTGACATAAATAAACACATTTGCGTTCATCTGCGGAAAATTATTGTACCTTTGTGTGTTTTGTAGCCCTAGAAAGTTCGTTTGTCCCAGCCCCACATATGCCTGTCCGGGCCGGCAAACTCGATATAGATTCGAGCGGATGGGATATCCAGCTGATCTTCGATAAAGCTGCAGAGTTTTTCGGAGAATTCACCGGTGCGTTCTTCCGGCAGGCCCAGGCTTTTCAGTTTGATGTGGGCGGCAGGATCGGTGCTGCCGGCAAACAGCAGGGTCTGGCCGGGCATGATTTTTACCATGACATAGCTTTCCGGTTTGCCCAGAATTTCTGCAGCAAGCTGTGAAGCCTGTTTTGCCAGGTCAGTGCTCTCAACAATATCAATATTGGTGCTTATTTCAAGTAATGGCATTTCGTGCTCCTCTATGGTTGGTCGACAGGCGGGAGGGCGGGGTTATGATGGCAAGATTGCGGGTAACCTTATCGGCAATACTTGCGAATATCCTTTTTAGCCCTTGAAATGCGTTTCTGTCGTTCTTCTTCAGGCAGGTAGATATATTCACCTTTGGCATTGATTTCACGCAGCCGGCCGCGACTATTGATAACTTCAAGCTCATGTCTGGCCTGTTTACACAGGCGGCGCTTTTCACTGGCGGGTATTTTGGGCTTCTGGGCCTTTTTTGCCTCGGCTTCTTTTTTCCTTTTCTCTTCGGCTGCGATTTCTTCTTCGCTTTTCAGGGGGATTTTGCGGGTTTGCGTGGTTTCGTTGGTGCGAATGTTGACTTCTTCGGCATTTTCAACACGGGGCAGATCGCTGTAGTGTACCTGACCGCCCTTGTCCACCCACTTGTAAATGCCGGCAAAAACAGGTGCTTGTATCAGAAGGGTCAACAGCGCTACGATAAACAGGGGCGGTGCGATGGATCTGGTTTTTATCATATTTGTTTTCGCCCCTTTCTTATGCGGTGGTGGTACCATAGGTTTTTCGTATATATATAATGCTAAAATAGACGCTATTGCCGGTAAAATCAACAGAATACTTATGGCTGATCGACGACTGAAAATTTTCCATACCGTGGCGCGCCTGCTTAATTTCACCAAGGCGGGTGAGCAGCTGCACATGACGCAGCCGGCAGTGACGTTTCAGATTCGCCAGCTTGAGGACCAGTTCAATACCCGCCTGTTCGACCGTACTCACAACAAGGTAACCCTGACCGAGGCCGGGAAACAGGTCTACATGTACGCCGACCGGATTCTCAAGCTGTACGAGGATATGAACCACAGCATTACCGAGATGACCGGTGATGTCAGTGGTGGTGTCTCGCTGGGCGCCAGCACCACCATTGCCGAATACATGCTGCCCCTGTTGATCGGCGAGTTCAAGGTGAAATATCCGGACGTGAATATCAGTCTGAAGGAGTCCAATTCCGAGGACATTATTGCCATGGTGGAGAACAATGTGGTTGATCTGGCCATTGTCGAAGGGTCGGTCAACAACAAGAACCTGATTGTCGAGCAGTGCCGGGTGGACCAGCTGGTGGTGATCATGCCCAATAACCATGCACTGGCGAAAGAAAAAGAACTGCACGTCAAGGACATCCTGGAACACCCGTTTATCTGCCGCGAAAGCGGTTCGGGCACGCAGGAGGCTATTACCAATTATGTCGAGCAGCAAAGCCCGCACAGTATGCTGAATGTCTGTTTCGAGCTGAGCAGTCCCGAGGCCATCAAGGGCGCGGTCGAGGCCGGTATGGGGATATCCATCGTTTCACGTGCCAGTATTGAAAAAGAGCTTCGCCTGGGTACACTGACAGCGGTCGAGCTGACGCCGCCGCTGGAGCGTCCGTTTTCCTTTGTGCGCCAGCGCTACAAATTCAAGTCACGCGCGGCTGACGAGCTTCTGGATTTTGCCCAGGAATTCTGCAGGAACATGAAGGCTTAATTACCATGACAAACCCGCTAAAAACCGGCAGCGAACTGGCAAAGCTCTACGATGCCATGGATGATGAGCGCAAGCGCAGCCTTTCAGACTTTGCTGATTTCCTCTACGCCCAGGGTGGCCCCGTCAGCAGGGAAGTGCCGCCGCCGGCCGATATTCCACGCCCGGATAATGAGACGGTGGTCGGTGCGGTCAAACGCCTGAAAGAAACCTACTTTATGATCGATAGCATGGCGGTTTTTTCCGAGGCTTCATCACTGATGACCGATCACATGGTAAAAGGCCGGGACCTGGAGGAAGTTATTGATGAAATGGAGCAGGTGTTTGAGCGTGCCTACAACAATCTGTTGCAGGAAAATGAATGATTGAAGTCATCAGGGGCTGGTTCGAAAAACATTTTTCCGATCCGCAGGCCATCTTACTGGTCACCATTCTGGTTCTCGGCTTTATTCTGGTTCTGGTCTGGGGAAAAATCCTTACGCCGGTGCTGGCCGGCATTATTATTGCCTATATTCTCGAAGGTCTGGTCAAGCGCTTTACCCAGCTGGGCCTGCCGCGGTTTTTTGCCTTCCTGCTGACCTATGCGATCTTTATTGCCGCCCTGGGACTTATCCTGCTCGGCCTGGTGCCGCTGGTTATCAGCCAGGTTTCACAGCTGATTACCGACTTCCCCCGAATTCTCAACAAGGTGCAACAGCTGATTCTCAGTCTTCCCGAGCAATACCCTGTGTTTGCCGACCAGGAAATCGAGAATATGCTGGGCAGCTTTTCCACCGAACTGGTCAGTGTGGGGCAGAAGTTACTGAGTGTCTCCCTGGCTTCAGCGGTGGATGCTTTCAATATTCTGGTCTATCTGGTGGTTGTACCGTTACTGGTGTTTTTCCTGTTAAAGGACAAGGAGGATATCGTGGCATGGACCCGGCGTTTCCTGCCGGAGAACCGCAGCCTTGCCTATTCGGTGTGGAAGGAAGTCGATATCAAGATGGGGAATTACATCCGTGGCAAGCTTCTGGAAATTGTGATTGTCGGTGTCGCCACCTTTATTCCGCTGAAGGCCATGGGTATGAATTACGCTGCCACCATGAGCCTGCTGGTTGGCCTGTCGGTAATTATTCCCTATGTGGGCGCAGTGGCAGTCACCATTCCGGTAGCAATGATTGCCTGGTTCCAGTGGGGCGCCAGCAGCGACTTTGTCTATACCATGATCGCCTACCTGGTGGTGCAGTTTCTCGATGGCAATATCCTGGTGCCCCTGCTGTTTTCCGAGGTGGTGAATATGCATCCGGCAGCGATTATTATCGCCGTGCTGTTCTTCGGCGGGCTATGGGGGGTGTGGGGTGTCTTCTTCGCGATTCCGCTGGCAACCCTGATACAGGCGGTGATCAACTCCTGGCCTTCGTTGCAGAAGCAGAATGTTTGAAAGCGTAAAAGCTGAACCGCAGAGACGCGGAGGCGCAGAGAAAAGCACTTTATTTTTTGTATGTAAGTGAGCGGGATTGTAGGCTGGCATAAGCGATAGCGTTGCCGGCAATGAAGGCGGTGGCTTAAGAAGCTTTTTTTACCACAGAGACACAGAGGACACAGAAACTTATTTTTGGATTGTCATTACGAGCGTAGCGAAGTAATCTTGATTTTGTTAACGGTACAGCTATGTGCCACTTCTGATTCGTTACGCTCGTAACGACAGCCTTCAATCAAAAACAAAAACTCTGTGTCCTCTGTGTCTCTGTGGTAAAAAGGCTTTTAAGGCTTCTTTCGGTGATGTTTCTGATAATGCCTCTTCCTGCGCATCTTGCGGCGGCGGCTGTTCCATACCCAGAAGCCGCTCAGTGACAGCCAGAGCAGGGCGAAGGCGGATGCGTCCATCAGGTAGATGCCGTACTCACCGAATATGCGCCCGCTGTGCAGGTCGAGTATGACCCTTTCCAGCTTCAGTCCCTTGCCAAGGTAGGCCTGCAGCAGTTCGTCTTTTTCATTGCTGCTCAGCTGGTAGGGCTCTATCCAGCTTACCCCTTCATTCGCCATGACATCCCAGTCGAGGATATGTTCATCGGCGATATAATACAGATGATCGGCGGTTTCAATGACCGGGCGCTGGTATTTAATACCCAGACGCATAATATTGCTGAAGCTGATGCTGGTAGACACGCGTTCGATCATTTCGCCTTCATGCGAGAGCAGCAGGATGGCATCATCAAGGGCAACAACGATAAACTCTTCACCTTTCATTACCCCGTGAATATCCTGTTCGAGGGTAGCAATGGCGTGGTTGTCAAAAAACAGCTGTTTGTTCCAGCTGCTGATAATGTGCTCGCCGGCACGATAGGAAACGGGAGCGTCTTCCGGCGCTATGCCGTACCAGCCCAGCAGCCAGGTATTGCTGACATAGGTTTCATCCAGCTCCAGTTCCTCGGTATGGTTCAGCATAATGCCGGTAATGGCGAGTATGATTACCAGTACAACCGCGAACAGCCCTATGCGCCGGTGCCAGAGAAATGCGGTGAATTTTTTCGGCTTGCGTCCGGTCATTTTCGTGCCTGCTTTTGCTGCACCGTTGCATCCAGCA
Organism: Gammaproteobacteria bacterium; assembly: GCA_011051475.1. Taxonomy (GTDB): domain Bacteria; phylum Pseudomonadota; class Gammaproteobacteria; order SZUA-229; family SZUA-229. The sequence continues at coordinate 20,531 of DRLE01000251.1, read as the reverse complement.
GCAGCGCGATGGTCGCGAGTTTTTTCAGCGCGCGCACCGACAGGGTGGCACCGGAAATATTATCGATATGCCTGTCCAGGCTGTTATCCGGTTTGAGACCAGCCTGCTTAAACTGCCCGGTAAAAAAATCATGGCGGACTTCCCACCCACGGCTTTCACGAAAAACCAGTACTTTTATTTGTTCGATTTTTCCATTATTGATGATGATGCCGGTGGTGATCGGTTTTTCCTTACCGATTTCTTCCAGTATCCATGCTGTTTTTTTATCTTGCGGCCAGTAGCGTATGCGCATTCCGCGGTAGGGGTGGCCAAGGATATCGGACAGCTGCTTTTTCAGGGTCTTGTCCAGCCACAGAACCTTTGCCTTTGGCGGTTGCCCGGAAAAAGCCTCGTTGATGAAATCAGCAGGTTTCTGGTACACACCACCGGCAACAGCCATAAAGGAAAAAAGCAGGCCGGTGCTGAGCAATATGTACTGCAATAGTTTTTTCATGCTTGTAGCGATCCTTAAATATAAAAAACAGCAAAAAGGGGGGCGCAATGCGCCCCCAATCATAGCATCAGTCCAGGAGTCTTTTATCAGAACTGATAGCCTACACCCAGGTTAAAGCCGCTGTAGTCACCGGCAACATCATTCTGTACCTGGTAATCCGCCTTGAGAACCACGTCTTCATGGGGCCAGTAGTTAAAACCGAAATCGGTCTGGTTCTTGACGGTATCCTGACCAATCTGGGTGGTATCCCTGGGACCGTTATCCCACTGGCTGTGACGGGCAAAGACACCCCAGCGCGGATTGATTTTATAGGAGGCTTCCAGGTAACCGCCAGCCTGGTTGTCCCGGGCCTTGTCCAGGGCAGTGCCATTCGCGGCGACATCGATGTTCCACTGGCCGTACAGAGCGGTCAGGGTCAGATCGGTAAGTTGCCAGCGTACCTGGGCCTGGGCCAGAGTAGCGCTGCCTACGGCATCGCTGGTGTCCTGGGTCATGTCATCCTGGTACTGCAGCGTAGCGGCCAGTTCCAGGCCATTGATGCCCGTGTATTTGATGCGGCCGGTGGTTGCCAGATTGTTAGCTTTGGCTTCGGCCACTTTCTGCCGGCCACCACGGATATCAGTGCCACCGCTCAGGCCGCTATGCAGATAGATGTCATAACTGAGGCCGGAACTGGAGTTACCAACCAGGCCGGCACCACCTTCGCGCCAGGTCGTCGGCAGAATGTATTTGGTGACCACGGGACGCTCTACACCATAGAACCTCGGGGGCTCATGGACCTCGTTAATAAAGCCGACCGGTACCAGGAAAATACCGGCATTCAAGCTGGTGCTGTCGCTCAGATCGAGTTGTACATAAGCCTGCTCAATAGCCACGGATCCCGGGGAAGAGCCGTCATCAGTGTCAGCAATGGTGCCATGCTCCACTTCCAGTTCGGAGAAGAAACGAGCTTTGTCACTGAACTCGTGTCCGAAGAACAGAACGAAACGATGAAAGTCCAGCTCTTTCTTGTCGTCCTTGCCGGCAATACCGCTGCTCAGATTGTTGTAGTGCAGTTCACCGTAACCACCCACGGTGGTGGTTCCACGGGTGCCATGACCATGATGGCGCTCTGTGTTGGTATCGCTGGTTGCCACATTCTGCTGAAAACCGCTGTTGGCTTCGACCTGCTCGGCCAGAATATCGAATTTTTGCTGCAGCTCATTAAATTCTTCATCCGTAACCGCCAGGGCGGGCCGGGATAGCATCAGGGTAATGGCACTCAACAGAAGGCCTTTGCTCAAAGCAGGTTTTTTCATGGGGATACTCCGGTATAAATAATAGTGATTGAATTCCGGCTGCTCCGTCCCGCCAGATCATGTCTGGGGATAAGTTGCAGCAATGTGGGGCATTATACTGAACATAAACGCAAATGCAAATGATTCTCATATAGATTATCATATATAAGAAGAGATAGACCTTCTTCCCATTGGGGTAGTGGATTAAGCCTGAAAGCGTTTGGCTGATATGACGCACGGGGTGGTTTTACCGTTATAATCGGCTTTCAATACTCAATCTAGTGCGCGCCAGGTGCGCGGCAAGTCCCAGGGAAAGAAAATGAAACGATCAATTCGATTTTTATGCCTGTCAGGTGTATTTCTGTGCGCGAGTGCACAGGCCGGAACCATTATCAAGATACAGGGTAGTGAGGGCGTGACCACGGTGCTGACCGATGGTTCGCAGGCAAGGCTGAACAGCTCTGCCGGTGAATATGTCATCGTGGATTACGCCAGTCATGCTGTACGCATAGTTTCGCCGGCGAAAAAACAGGTACTGGTACTGGAGCCGGCAGATAAAGGGAAGGGTTCACCGGTACGAAAAGTGAAGACGGAGCTGAAACCACTGGGTGATGGTGGCACTATTGCCGGTTATAAAACCCGGAAATATCAGTTTACGGCCAATGGTAAATCCTGCGGTACTGTTTTTGCTTCACAGGATGCGTTGCGAGCGCCGGGTATCGAACCCCTGTTTGATGCCATGCAGGCCATGATGGAACAGCAGCAGGCGGCTATGGGCGGTTTTGCCGGCATGGCGGATGACTGCACACTGGGTGAGATTCAGATGGGTAAAAAGCTGTCGGATGTCGGTGTTCCCATGCGTGTAGAGGTCAATGGTCGTGTCGAATCGGAAGTTAAAAGCATTCAGCTGGATGCCAGTCTGCCAGCGGACACGTTTACCATTCCCGCCTCCTACAAAACCATGAGCATGGAAGAACAGCTGCGTGAAGCCAGCCGGCAGATGCAGCAGTACCAGCCGCAAATGCAGGAGATGATGAAACAGATGCAGCAGATGCAGGGAAGTGGACAGTCAGACGATGAAGGCATGACCCAGATGCAGATAATGCAGCAAATGATGCGGCAGCAGGAGCGGTAATTCTGCTTCTTGCGTAGCGGCGTTCTTCCTGCCATGGTGGCAGAAAGGCGGTTAACTCTCTTCCTTTTTGACTTATATCATCATTCATTCACACCATTGGGTGTAGAAATGTGGGATAGATAATAAATCAGGAGGAGAGGATGAATGATTACCTATGACGAGCTTAATCAGCAAAATCATCGTATAACCGAGCTTTCGAATATCCTGCGCTACCTGCTGAAGGAGCGCTCAATGTGCGATACGGGTTCCTGTTGTGATCTTTTTTATCAGTACGTTGACCTGGTGAAGGAGCATATTGATACGGTAGACAAGGAAATGTACAGCGACCTGCTGAAAAGCCCGGATGAAAGAATCAATAATATTGCCAGGAACTTTATGTCGGGCTCAGTTGAAATCAAGAAGATACTGAATAATTTTTCGAAAAAGTGGTGTCCTTCCAGGGATAAAAAATCACTCAAGATCAAGGAGCATGAACGGTTTCTTGATGATACCAATGAACTGTTTGATATTGTGCTGCAGCGTATCCTGGATGAAACCGAGCATCTGTATCCGCTGGTGCGAAGCCTGAGAGTCGCCTGACGATTGCGGGCGCAGCTGCCTTTACCGCAAAACAGCCAACGTTTCAGTGTTGGCTTTTTGTTTTTTGACTCTGTACGGACGGGCCGGTTTTGACCTGTATTTCTCCCTGCTTCTGCGGGTAGCGCCCCTTATACTGCTGGTAAAAGGCCCTGATTGTTTTCATGTCCTTTTCAATATCACCTGCAGGCTGAAGCAGAGGGCCAAAGCCGATAATTTTTTTCGAGTAATCGATATAGCCCAGGCAGATAGGAACCCCGGCTCTGAGCGCGATATAGTAAAAGCCGGTCTTCCAGTGATCCGTTCTGGAGCGGGTGCCTTCGGGTGTAATGCCAAACAGCATTTCATCCTGTTGCTCAAAGAGCTGGACAATCTGGGCGATCAGGCCGTTTGGCGCCGAGCGGTCAACCGGTAGACCGCCCAGCGCGCGAAACAGGGTATTCAATGGGCCAACGAAGAGCTGTTTTTTCATTACCCATGTGATTCTTCTGTTTGCCGCCCAGATGCACAGCAGCGCCAGCGGCAGATCCCAGTTGCTGGTATGCGGCGCACCGACAATCACCAGTTTTTTCTCCGCCGGCAGACTGCCCTCGACGCGCCAGCCGATAAGCCTGAGTATGGTAGTGGCTAGATATTTGCGCATAGCTGTTCTTTTTTTTTAACCACAGAGGTCACAGAGGTACACAGAGTTTTTGTTTATGGGTCTGCAAATAAAACTTCCGCATCCTGCTCACGCCCCTTACCTGCATCCATGTAGGCAACGCATAATACAAAAGCGTGTTTGCGTTTTTCGCGTTATTTGCGGACCAAAAAGCTTTTCTCTGTGTGCCTCTGTGACCTCTGTGGTTAAAAACAATCCATCAGGTTTAACCAGGATTGATTATTTACTCCAGTTATTCTGTTTGGCGTGGTGCAGTTTGCGGTAGCCTTCGAGCAGGCGCCTGTGGGTATCGAAACCTTCCAGGCTCAGACCGGGGCTGTGCAGGCCGGGGAAATTGTCCCGGCCTTCTACCGTGGCCAGCGCGGCTTCGTAGGTTTTGTCATCAAACATCAGTTTCAGGCTGCTTTCGAAGTCTTCCAGCCGGCGTTCGTCATCCAGCTGAATTTCCAGCATGGCCTCGATGCATTGATAAAAAGCCGTGCGTCCGGCATCGAGCTGGTCGATCTGCAGGCACCAGTTGACCCACTCGATGGCTTCTTCATTGTTTTCGAGGGCATTCAGAGCCAGGTGCAACATGGCCTTGAGCTCGCCGATGCGCAGGCTTGCCCAGGCGGTGCCGGGGTCAGGGGCGATACCGATAAACTCGGCGACACGCTGAAAATCGTTATAACCACCTTCCTCCAGACGTTCAAGCAGCTGCTGCCACTGGTCTTTATCCAGGTTTTTCAGGGAGAGAATATCCTTGCGAAACAGTGCGCCTTCATTGTTATTGTTCCACACCAGGTCGTCCACCGGGTAGATGTCGGACATGCCGGGTACGATAATGCGGCAGGAATAGACGTCCAGATGCTCGTAGTCGGCGATATAAATATCAAAACCCATGTCGTGGATAATGTCGACCAGGTAGCTGAATTCATCACCGGTTGAAGCATCGTGATCCCAGTCAGCGAATTCGAAATCGGGTTTGTTTTTAAAGAAGTCGTAGGCGATCAGGCCGCTGGAATCGATGAAATGGGTTTCCAGGTTATGGTGGTCGGCGACTTCGTCAAGATCGAAACTGGGTCGCTGGAAACCGTCAAGCTGGTCGAGGTCACGGCCCTGCAGCAGCTCGGTGACGGTGCGCTCCAGCGCTACCTCGAAACTGGGATGGGCGCCGAAAGAGGCAAACACGGTGGCATTGCTCGGGTTAATAAGGGTAACGCTCATCACCGGGTAGCGCCCGCCGAGCGAGGCATCGGCAATGCGCAGGTGATAGCCGTGCTGCTCGAGTTTTTCGATGGCCTCGACCACCTGCGGAAAACGGTTCAGTACTTCCTGCGGAACCTCCGGCAGACAGATGCCTTCGGCAATGATTTTGTTCTTGATATAACGCTCGAAAACTTCGGACAGGCTCTGCACCCGGGCTTCGTTTTTCGTATTGCCGGCGGACATGCCGTTGCTGACATAGATATTGCCGATAATATTCACCGGAAACCAGATGGTCTTGCCGTCACGCACGCGATGGTAGGGACAGGCGCAGATACCGCGTTCGCCAATGCCGGAATTCAGTTCAAACAGCTGGCTTGCCGTAAGCGCATCGTCCGGGTCGTAGTACTGCCAGAGTTTTTCATCGAGCAGGCCTTCGGGAATGCTGTCATCATCGGCATCGGCGTTTCTGAACCAGCGTTCGTCGGGGTAGTGCACAAAGTCATCACCGGCAAATTCCTCGCCCAGGTAGAAATCGGCAAAAAAATAATTGCAGCTCAGGCGCTCGAAGTACTCGCCAAGGGCGCTGGCCAGGCAGGACTTGCGGCTCGTGCCCTTGCCATTGGTAAACATCAGGCCGCAGTCGCGGTCACGGATATGCACGGAATAGACATTGGGTACCGGGTTCAGCCAGGACGCCTCCTCGATATCGAAGTTCAGGCTTTTCAGCTTTTCCTGCATGCTGGCAATGGATTCTTCCAGGGCGGCATCCTTGCCCTTGATAAAGGTTTTTTCACTCATGATGTTCGGTTTTCGATGTTATGTCGGGGTTATGCCTGCATTTTCCGGATCTGCCGGTCGTGCCAGGGGCTGATAAAAACAAGGGCGATGAGGGCACCGATCAGGGCCCAGCCCATATCGGACTGGGTGTCCCAGATATAACCCTGGGTACCGAGAAAGGCCTCTGCCGCCTGTTCGCTGATTAAGGCGACCCACCATTCTATCAGTTCATAAAAGGCGCTGACAGCCAGGGCAAAGCAGAGCGAGAAAAACTGGGTAAAAAAACGGCCATTGACTAGGCGATAACGGATAATGACCTCGCGGCAGACCAGCGCCGGTACAAAGCCCTGGGCGAAATGGCCCAGCTTGTCGAAGTTATTGCGCGACTGGTTGAACATCTCCCGGATGGTATCGAACAGCGGCACCTCGGCGTAGGTGTAGTGCCCGCCGACCATCAGTATCCAGCAGTGCAGTAACAGCAGGACATAAACCAGCGGGGTGAGGGGAAAGGTTTTGCGGGTGGCCGCAAGGATAATAAAGGCGGCGACCGCCGGCGCCACCTCCAGCATCCAGGTTATCCGGTCTTTGGGATTGATACCCGACCAGATAAAAACCAGCAGAAACAGCAGCGCCCACAGTGCCGGCCACAACAGACCGCGAGACTCGGGCGGGTGGCTATGGGCGGACGGGTTCAACGGCTGCGTTCTTGCGGGTTCAGGTGGATTTTCAGGCTGCTTTTCAGGTTGTTTTCAGGCTTTGGCAGCCTTGTTCAGCGCCTTGCAGGCCTCCAGCACTTCCTCGACATGCCCCTTGACCTTCACGCCTCGCCATTCCTGACGCAGAATGCCTTTGTCGTCAATCAGAAAGGTGCTGCGCTCGATGCCCATGTATTCACGGCCATAGTTCTTTTTCAGCTTGATCACGTCGAACTGTTTGCACAGGGATTCGTCCTCGTCGCTGAGCAGATCGAAATTGAGTTTCTGTTTGGCCTTGAAATTTTCATGGCTTTTGATGCTGTCACGCGACACCCCGAGGATCACCGTGTTCTGCCGGGTGAACCTGCCCTTGGCATCGCGAAAATCCTGCGCTTCGGTGGTGCAGCCGGGGGTGCTGTCCTTGGGGTAGAAATAAAGCACGACGTTCTTGCCGGCCAGGTCTTTCAGACTGATATCCTTGCCGCCGGTGGCGGGGCGGGTGAAGTTTTTGACTTTTTTTCCGATGCTTACCATGTGTTTGCCTTTCCGGTTCGGGTTACAGGTTTTTCATTTCCGCGTCGAGATTGAGCTCGTCGCAGGTTCGGGTAAATTCATCACGCAGCTGCGCGATATTGATATCGGCCGGTATACCGATGGTCATGTGCAGGGCGAACATGGGCGAGCCGGTATGCGGCGCAGCATAACGTTCGGTCTGACAGTTGACGATATTGATATCGCGGCCGGAGAAAAAGCGGGCGATATTGTAGACAATACCCGGATTGTCCAGTGCGGCCACTTCGACCTCGTAGGGGATGGCCTTTTCATCGCCGCGGCCTTCGGTGGTGGTCTTGGCGATCAGCTGCATCTGCAGGCTCTGCCCGACCTCATCAAGCATTGACTGGAACAGGCTGATATCTTCGGGTTCACCGCTGACCAGCAGCAAGATGGCGAACTCACCACCGAGCACGGTCATGCGGCTGTCTTCGATATTCAGCCGGTGCCGGTAGAGAATATTGCTGAGCTCGTCGACAATACCGGGGCGGTCGGCGCCCAGTGCCGAAATAACAAGTTTTGTGGTCATTGGATTGCCGCCGTCGCGTGATTATTCAAGGCGCACAGTGTAAACAAAAACGGAGGTAACAAAAAGCCCTGATTACAGGGGGAATAAGCGGGTGTGGTCCAGGCTCAGGCGTAATGCACCGAGGCGGGAGTGACTGCCAACTGCGGTGTTTATCCCAGCTCGGACAGTTCGCGTGTCAGCAGGGAGGGGTTGCTGGTATTGAGTTCGATCAGGCGGCGCAGGTGCTGCAGGCTGGTGACGTCGATCTGCAGCCATTGCAGACCCCAGTTGCCACCGCTGGAGTGCTTGATGCGAACACGCGCATGAATCGAAATATCTTCACCGAGAAACAGCGCCATGCCACAGGGATTGTTTGTATCGATATCAAGGTCTTCAGGAGGTTCCACCAGCATGCCCTTGAGAGAAATATCCAGCAGGTTGCAGCTCCATTCCGCATCACCGCACTGCATCAGGATTTCAGCGGTAAAGGGAATTCGGCTGTAACTGCGGCGTTCGGACTGTTGATTCATATTCAATTTGGTATCCAGTTGGCGTCCCGCGAGGTAAAATTCACTGCAGAACAACATTTTATACCTGTCGAGTATAGCAAGAGATTGAAGAATACCAATGTAAATGCCGATTTTGGGCCGGTTTTAGGCCGATTCTGCCGGTAGATTTTCTTTCTTGCCGATACCCCGGCAGGTGAATAAACAGATTGATAAAAGGCGCGAATATTGCTTAACTGTGCGCCTTATTTTTTCAGGGTAAACAGGTATGAGTGTGATGTTTCGAGGCAGCATGGTGGCGCTGGTTACGCCGATGCACGAAGACGGCGATGTCGACTTCGAAAGTCTGGCCGCTCTGGTGGAATTTCATATTGAAAACAATACTTCCGCCATCGTTTCCATGGGGACCACCGGTGAGTCCGCCACCCTGGATATGGATGAACATTGCGAGGTAATGGCGCGCACCGTGGAAATGGTTGCCGGGCGAATTCCGGTTATCGCCGGTACCGGCGCCAATTCGACCTCCGAGGCCATCGAGCTGACCCGTTGTGCCCAGCAGGGCGGTGCCGATGCCTGCCTGCTGGTTTCTCCCTACTACAACAAGCCGCCGCAGGAAGGTCTGTACCAGCACCATAAAAAAATCGCCGAAAGCGTGGCGATTCCCCAGATTCTCTATAATGTGCCCGGCCGCACCGCGGTTGATATGCTGCCCGAGACGGTAAAACGTCTGTCGGAAGTCGACAATATTATCGGACTCAAGGATGCCACCGGAGACCTTGAGCGCCTGGCGCAGACACAGGAACTTCTGGGCGACAGCGGCTTCGAACTCTACAGTGGCGATGACGCCACCGGTACCGAGTTTATGCTGCGCGGCGGCCATGGCGTAATTTCCGTGACCACCAATATTGCGCCCAAAGCCATGGCGGCGATGTGCGAGGCAGCTCTGAACGGTGATCGTGCACAGGCCGAAAGCCTGAATGCGCCGCTGACCGCCCTGCACGAAAAGCTGTTTCTCGAGGCCAATCCGATTCCGGTCAAATGGGCACTGGCGGAAATGGGCCTGATTCCGCCGGGTATCCGCCTGCCGCTGGTTCCGCTGGCTGAGCAGTATCACCAGAGTCTGCGCGAGGCCATGACGCAGGCCGGTGTCCTGTAGCGGGCGTTCCGCCTGTTTTTTCGGAGTGAATGTTTTAATGAAGTTGAATAGACAAATTCTGGCGGTGCTCGTCATTGCGCTGAGCGTGACTGCCTGCGGCGGCAACAAGCGTCCGGTGTACCAGGGCGCAGAGTATTACAAGAACCTGGAGGTGCCGCCGGATCTGACCGAGCCGGATACCGGTGAGCAGCTGCGCGTGCCCAAGCCCACCGAAGAAGCGTTGCAGCGCTTTCGTGACAATAACAAGCTGGAAACCATTGTTTCACCGAAATTCAAAAATGCCCGCGTCGTGAACTATGCCGGCGACAGCTGGATTGAAATCGATAATACGCCTGATAATGTCTGGGAAGAACTGAAAAAATTCTGGAAACAGGAAGGCATTGCCCTGAGCCAGGAGCGTCCCCTGCTGGGCTTTATGGAAACCGAGTGGACGACCCGTCTGCAGCCCGAGAAAGGCTGGCTGCGCGCATTGTTCAGTTCCTCCGAGCCGGATCAGAAAGACCGTTTTCGTGTGCGTCTTGAGCGCACCGATACGGGAAAAACCCGGGTGTTCTTCCACCACAGCCGGATAGAACGCGAACCGGCCGACGACGGTTATGTCTGGGTGACCCTGCCGGGTGATGTCGAGGCCGAGCGGGAAATTATCGGTCGTATGGCCCTGTTCGCCGGCTTTAGCGAGGAGCAGCGCAAGGCCATTGCCAGCAGTTACCAGCCCTATGCATCACTGGTGCAGAAGGATAACCGTGATGAATCGGTGATGACCATGCGCGGTGACATGGGTTTTGTCTGGCGTCGGGCCGTGCGTGCGCTGGATCGCCTGGGCGCCGACGATGTGGAGGCAAAACCCGAGCAAAGCGTTATCAGCTTCAAGATACTCAAGCCTTCTGAAAAGGACATGCGTATCGAGGGTGATGAAGTGGTGCGCAACCAGTGGATCATGAAGCTGTTCAGGGAAGCCGGGACAGAATCAAATGAAATGTTGTACAAGCTGCACTTTACGGACGAAGGCGAAGAAGTGAAAATCCGGCTGAGTGATGAAAACAGCAGGCCCGATAAGGACGTTATCGAGCAGATTCGTGATGCCCTGGCACGGGCGCTTGAAGGCGTAACAGAATAACAGACCAGTTCGGCCCTGTCAGGCCGGGTCGGCCGGTTTGCTCTTCTGCCAGTAAAGGCCGCCGGCCGCCCCGGCCAGCGTTATCAGAATCAGTACCACGATGCCCGTGGTTGTCAGACGGGACTCCTCCAGTGTCGGCACGATCATGGCTGCCGCACTCATCAGAGCCACAAGTAGCGCATGTACAACGGGTCGTTTCGGCGACAGTGCTGCGCTGATATAGGCGCCTGCGAAGATAACAAGCACCAATACGGGAATCCCTATCAGATATTTGAACCAGCCGCTGATATTATTCAGCACCGGGTAGCTGCTGGCCAGGCTGTTATAGCCGACGGCAAGGAAGATATAGGCCAGCTGCATAACGAGAACAACAATAACGATAAACAGAAAGCCGGCAAGAATGGCTTTAAGACTTTTCAACATGCCGGCCATTGTATTGCAGATGTCGGTAGCTGTGCCTGATTTGCATCAATTGCCGTTTGTTTTTGGCCAACCGCTCACGGCAGGCAGGCCGCAAACAGGCCCTAGCGGTTATGCTTGATCAGGGCGTAGGCCGAGTGGTTGTGGATGGACTCGAAGTTCTCCGATTCCACGGTATAGGACATAATGCGACCGTCGATATTGAGCTGATGGGCGATATCCCTCACCATGTCTTCGACGAACTTGGGATTGTCGTAGGCGCGCTCGGTCACGATCTTTTCGTCCGGGCGCTTGAGCAGGCCGTAGAGTTCACAGGACGCCTGCGATTCGACAATGTCGATAATCTCTTCGATCCAGATAAAGTCTTCGGTTTCCACATCGACGGTAACGTGTGAGCGCTGGTTATGCGCGCCGCGCTCGGAGATTTTCTTCGAGCAGGGGCAGAGGCTGGTTACCGGCACCACCACCTTGATATAGATCCTGTTTTTGTTCGCGCTGCGTTCACCGACAAAGGTGACATCGTAATCCAGCAGGCTTTTCACGCCGGAGGCCGGCGCGGTCTTGTTGATAAAGAACTTGAAGCTCATCTCGATATGACCGCATTCGGCATCGAGCAGATTGGTCATTTCGGTGAGCATGGTCTTGAAAGATTCGACCGTGATTTCCCACTCGTGGTTATTGAGAATTTCCACGAAACGCGACATGTGCGTGCCCTTGAAATTATGCGGCAGGTCCACGTACATATTGAAATTGGCAATGGTGTGCTGAATCATGCCGGTGCGGTCCTTTACCTGTACCGGATGATAGATATCCTTGATGCCCACCTTGTTAATGGCAATGGCGCGGGTATCGGCCGTGTTCTGCACATCGGGCAGGCTGGAGGTTTTGCGTTCGGTTTTATTAATGACTTCACTCATCATTCATTCTCTTCACTGTAGCGAACGCAGGCGCGCTCGGTTTCCCATAAGGTAAGTGCAGTCACTTTGACGGTATCACTGTTTATACGGGCAGAAATTTCACGGTACATCCAGGCAGCAATGTTTTCCGCGGTCGGGTTTACGTGTTTAAACGGCTCAAGTTCGTTCAGGTAGCGGTGATCGAGCTGGTCGCCGACTTCGTTGGCGGCCTGCTTCATCTGCTTGAAATCGATGGCCATGCCGACCTCATTCAGCTGGCTGGCGACGGCCTCGAGTTCCACTTTCCAGTTATGGCCATGCATGCGACTGCAGGCGCCGGGATAGTCCCGTAGCGTATGTGCCGAGGCGAATTCTGTCACCACTTTCAACTGATAACGGGCGGCCATAAAGTGTACCTGGAAACCTTAAGCTGGATAATACCTGAGTAAAACAGTAGGATTTTATCCTTTTTCCGGTCTTTAAGCAATCCGCCGGATCTATCGTATCTGTCGGGGTCGGAGTCAATTTATGCAGGCTTCGTATTACTGGCGCTGGCAGTTGTTAAATTGACTCCGACCCCTGTTTACCTGAGTGTTTCCCTGATTTTGCGGCGAATCGCCGTCAGCATGCCGTCCCTGTCCAGGCCCCAGTCGGCCAGCAGTTGCGCCGGTTCACCATGTTGTACATATTCATCGGGGAAGCCGATATGGCTGACGGGCGTATCGATGGACTGTGCACTGAGATATTCAGCTACGGCGCTGCCGGCGCCACCGGCAATGGCGTTTTCCTCGATGGTGACCAGCAGCTCGTGTTCACTGGCGGCCTGTTTTACCGTGTTTTCATCCAGCGGTTTAACAAAGCGCATATTGAAAACGCTGGCATCCAGCTCCTCGGCCACTTCCAGCGCGGTGTTCAGCAGGGTGCCAAATACCAGCAGGGCAACTTTGCTGCCCTGTCGGCTCTGTACGGCCTGGGCGAAGGGCAGGGCCCGCAGGCTGTCATCGCCCTGCTTTTCGCCGGGCAGGGGCGCGGCGGCGGCACCACGCGGATAGCGCACCGCCGCGGGGCCGTCGTGCAGGAAGGCCGTGGTCAGCAGGCCGCGGCACTCGCTGGCATTGGCCGGGGTCATAATCACCATGTTCGGAATACAGCGCATAAAACTGATGTCATAGGCGCCGGTATGGGTCGGGCCGTCGGCGCCGACAATGCCTGCACGGTCGATGGCGAACACCACCGGCAGGTTCTGCAGCGCCACATCGTGGATCTGCTGGTCATAGGCGCGCTGCAAGAAGGTGGAATAGATGGCCACCACCGGTTTCAGGCCTTCACAGGCCATGCCGGCGGCCAGAGTGACGGCATGCTGCTCGGCAATGCCGACATCGAAATAACGCTCGGGAAAACGCCGGGAAAATTCGACCAGGCCGGAACCTTCCGACATTGCCGGGGTAATGCCCATCAGGCGTTCATCCTGCGCCGCCATGTCGCACAGCCACTGGCCGAATATATCGGTATAGCTGGGCGCCTGGCTGCCGGTTTTGCCGCCATGCGCCTTGCCGGTGCTGAGGTCGAAAGCGCCCACGCCGTGGAACTTGACCGGTGCGTCTTCGGCCGGGAAATAGCCCTTGCCTTTCTGCGTGCGGATATGCAGCAGACGCGGCCCGTTCTGCGCGCCGATGTTTTTCAGCACCGGTATCAGGGTGTCGAGGTCGTGGCCGTCGACCGGACCGAAATAATTGAAGCCCAGTTCCTCGAACAGGGTGCCCGGCGCCAGCATGCCCTTGACGTGTTCCTCGGTGCGCCGTGCCAGTTCCAGTGCCGGCGGAATATGCTCCAGCACCTTTTTGCCGCCTTCGCGCACGCTGGAAAACAGGTTGCCGGAGAGCAGGCGGGTGAGGTGGTTGGACAGGGCGCCGACATTGGGCGAAATCGACATGTCGTTGTCATTGAGGATGACCAGCAGATTGGCATCGCTGTCGCCGGCGTGGTTCAGCGCCTCGAAGGCCATGCCGGCGGTCATGGCGCCGTCGCCGATAATGGCGACGCAGTGGCGGTGTTCGCCCCGGGCCTTTGCCGCCAGGCTCATGCCCAGGGCGGCGGAAATCGAGGTGCTGGAGTGGCCGGTGCCAAAGGCATCGTATTCGCTTTCATCGCGTTTGGGAAAGCCGGCAATGCCGCCTTTCTGGCGCAGTCCGGCCATCTGCTCGCGGCGACCGGTGAGAATCTTGTGCGGGTAGGTCTGGTGACCCACGTCCCAGACCAGGCGATCGTAGGGCGTGTTGAAAACATAGTGCAGGGCGATGGTCAGTTCCACCGTGCCCAGGCCGGCGGAAAGGTGGCCGCCGGTGGTGGCCACGCTGTCGAGCAGAAACTCGCGCAGCTGGCGGGCCAGGGTTTTCAGCTGCGGCAGGTTCAGTTTGCGCAGGTCATCGGGAGAGTCTATCGACTCCAGCAGTGACCAGTTGGCGTTGGAAAAGGGCATGGGCAAGTATCCTTAATACCGGCGTTCGACGATGTATGCGGACAGCTGACGTAAACTATCCGCCTTTTCATCCAGCGGTTCAAGGGTTTTCAGTGCCAGCCGGTGCTGCTCCTGCGCGCGTTCTATGGCGTTTTCCAGTCCCAGAATGGCGGGAAAGGTGGGTTTCTGCTGGGCCTGGTCCGAGCCCTGCGGCTTGCCCAGGGTTTCGGTGTCGCTGATAACATCGAGGATATCGTCCTGGATCTGGAAGGACAGGCCGATGCATCGGGCGTAATTGCTCAGAATGTCGATTTCCTCGTTGCTGATATCGGCCTTGCACATGGCGCCGAGCAGCACGCTGGCGCGGATCAGGGCGCCGGTTTTCAGCTGGTGCATGTGTTCGAGCTGTTCCAGTGACAGCGCCTTGCCGACAGCCGCCAGGTCGACCGCCTGGCCGCCGGCCATGCCGTGCGCGCCGCTGGCCTCGGTCAGCAGGCTGAGCATGGCAATGCGGTGCTCGGCATCCAGTTCGGGATGTTCCTGTTTGGCCAGGATTTCATAGGCCAGCGCCTGCAGGGCGTCGCCGGCGAGGATCGCGGTGGCCTCATCGAAGGCCCTGTGCACGGTCGGGCGGCCGCGGCGCAGGTCGTCATCGTCCATCGCCGGCAGGTCGTCGTGGATCAGTGAATAGGCATGAATCATTTCCACCGCGCTGGCAGGAATATCGAGCAGGTCGGTGGCAACCCCCATGGCCTCGCCGGCGGCATAGACCATGGCCGGGCGGATACGCTTGCCGCCACCGATAACCGAGTAGCGGATGGCTTCGGCCAGGTTGTGCTCCGGCGGGTCATCGGCCGGCAGGAATCGGTCAAGAGCAGCGTCAACGCGCTGCTGGTATTTCTCCAGGCGGTCTTGAAAAACAGGGGGCATGGCTGTCAGTCATCCAGCTCGATGTCTGCTTCCAGCAATTTGCCGTTTTTCTCGATCAGCTGCTTGATCTTGAGCTCGGCATTCTGCAGCGCCTGCTGGCACTCGCTGCTAAGCGCAATGCCTTTTTCAAAGCGTTTCAGCGACTCTTCCAGGCTGAGCTCGCCCTGTTCCATCTCCTCGACCAGGGTTTCCAGCTCGGCAAGGGCTTTCTCAAAATTGGGGTTCTTTTTGGCCATGCGGCATTCTAGCAAATATTTGTTGTTTGTTTATCCGCAAATGAACGCAAATAAACGCAAATGTTCAAACAAAAATGATTTTTTTCTACAGAATGTAGGCCAGCATATATGTCCCTGGACGGATGGTGTTAGGGCCATGCAGGAGCAATTACCGAAGCGCTAACGTTCGCTGGTGATCAAGGTTGCTTGCCGGCCTACAAGATTTAAAAAATAAAAAGCTTTTCTATTTGCGTTTATTTGCGTTCATTAGCGGAAAAAGATCACAAACTAATCGCCGTTTCGATCAACTCACTGACCCGCTGCACGGCAATAATCTCCAGCCCGTCGATGGCTTCGCCCCTGCGGGGTGCGTTGGCTTTGGGGATAATGGCGGTTTTGAAGCCGTGCTTGGCGGCTTCGCGCAGGCGTTCCTGGCCGTTGGGCACGGGGCGGATTTCGCCGGCCAGGCCGATTTCACCGAAGGTGAAGACATCATTGGGCAGCGGCCGGTCACGGAAGCTGGACAGGGCGGCGAGGATCAGGGCGGTGTCGGCCGAGGTTTCGGTGAGGCGCACGCCGCCGACGATATTGATAAACACGTCCTGGTCGAACATGGCGATGCCGGCGTGGCGGTGGATGACCGCCAGCAGCATATTCAGGCGGTTGGGATCGAGGCCGAGGCAGACACGACGCGGATTGCTGCTGTGGCTTTCATCGACCAGCGCCTGCAGCTCGATCAGCAGCGGGCGGCTGCCCTCGCGGGTAACGGTAATAATGCTGCCGGCCACCGGCTCCTCGTGGCGAGAGAGAAAAATCGCCGAGGGGTTGCTCACCGTTTTCAGGCCCTCGTCGGTCATGGCAAAGATTCCCAGCTCGTTGACCGCGCCGAAACGGTTCTTGATGGCGCGGATCATGCGGTAGCGCTCGCCGGGATCGCCTTCGAAATACAGCACGGTATCGACCATATGCTCCAGCACGCGCGGCCCGGCCAGGGTGCCTTCCTTGGTGACATGGCCGACCAGAAACAGGGCGGTGCCGGTCTGCTTGGCAAAACGCACCAGCTGGGCGGCGCTTTCGCGCACCTGCGCCACCGCGCCGGGGGCCGACTGCAGGCTTTCGGTGTATACCGTCTGTATGGAGTCGATAACGATGACTTTCGGCTTTTCTTCGGAGGCCAGGGTAATAATGTTTTCCACGCAGGTTTCCGACAGCAGTTTCAGCCCCTTGTCGGTCAGGCCCAGGCGGTGGGCGCGCAGGCCGACCTGTTGCAGCGATTCCTCGCCGGTGACATACAGGCAGGGCAGCTCGTCGCTGAGTTTTGCCAGGGTCTGGGTGAGCAGGGTGGACTTGCCGATGCCGGGGTCACCGCCGATCAGGGTCACCGAGCCGTGTACCAGTCCGCCACCAAGCACCCGGTCGAGTTCGCTGATACGGGTGGGTGTGCGGCTGTCGGCGCGCATCTGGATTTCTTCCAGCGCCTGTATGCGCGCGCCGCCCTTCTTGCCGGCAAAGCCCTGGCGGTTGTTGCTGACCACGGCGGCAATGGTTTCGCTCATGGTGTTCCATTCGCCGCAGTCATTGCACTGGCCGGCCCACTTGTTATGGATGGCGCCGCAGGCGGTGCAGCTGTACTGGATTTTTGCCTTTGCCATCAGTCTGTGTCCTGTGGTGCCTTATCTTCCTTGCTATCCGCGCTTTCCGCCTGATTCGTCAGGCGGGCGGTCTGCACGGCATTTTTGGTGGAGCGGGTGATCTCGATGGTATAGTCACCGATCATCAGGCTGGTGCCGGTCTGCGGGATGATCTCCATATGCTCCAGAATGAGGCCATTGAGGGTTTTCGGGCCATCGGTTGGCAGTGACCAGCCCAGCGTACGATTGATCTCGCGGATATGGGTATTGCCATCGATCAGATAGCTGCCGTCCTTCTGGCGATGAATGCCGGGGTTGCGTGTGGGCGAGTCGGTGGTGAACTGGCCGACGATTTCCTCGAGAATGTCCTCCAGGGTTACCAGCCCCTGTATGCTGCCGTACTCATCCACCACCAGACCGGAGCGGCGGCGGTTTGCCTTGAAGTTCAGCAGCTGGCGGGTCAGCGAGGTACCGGCGGGAATGAAATAGGCAGGCGCGATCAGGCCCTTGAGGGTGTCCATATTCAGCTCGTCACGGGCGAACAGGTTGAGCACCTTGCGCAGGTGCAGCACGCCGATGGTATTGTCGATGCTGTCATGGAATACGGGCACGCGGGTACGCTGGCTGTGGGTGATCTGGCGCACAATATCGTTCCAGTCATCGTTCAGGTCGATGCCGGTAATCTCGTTGCGCGGAATCATAATGTCCTCGACGCTGACCCGCTCCAGATCGAGTATACCCAGCAGCATGTCCGAGTGTGCCTGCGGCATGAACTGTTCGGCCTCCACCACCACGGCGCGCAGTTCATCGGCGCTGAGCTCATGGCGAATGTCACTGTCCGGGTGGATGCCGATCAGGCGCAGCAGTGCATTGGAAAAGATATTGACCAGCCAGACAAACGGGTACAGCGGCGTGGCAATCAGGCTGTAGATAAAGGCCGAGGGAAAGGCCAGGGTTTCGGGTTTGATGGCGGCCAGGGTTTTCGGCGTAACCTCGGCAAATACCAGGATAATAAAGGCCAGGGCTATCGGCGCTACGGCGAGGCCGACTTCACCGTACAGGCGCATGGCGATAATGGTGGCGATGGTGGCGGCAAAGATATTGACAATATTATTGCCCAGCAGAATCAGGCCGAGCAGGCGGTCGGGCCGCTCCAGCAGTTTCGTCGCCAGGCGTGCACCACGGTGTCCCTTGTCCGACAGGCTTTTCAGACGGTAGCGGTTGAGCGTCATCAGAGCGGTTTCCGAGCCCGAGAAGAAACCGGAGAGCAGGATCAGGGAACCGAGAATAATAAACAGCCAGGCTGTTGGGATTTCGTTCAAAAAGTGAGGTCCGTGGTGGCTGGAAAGGGTTAATTATGTGCGAGCGGCCCGAAGAGTCAAGCGGATTTGTTGCTTGCCTGCCGGATTACCGGGATCAGCTCAGCACGATTTCGATGACAAACTTGCTGCCGAAATAGGCCAGCATCAGGCTGACAAAACCGGCCAGTGACCAGCGAATCGCCGTGCGCCCGCGCCAGCCCAGTTTCCAGTGACCGATGAGCAGGATCAGGAAGACGAACCAGGCAATAATGGACAGCACGGTCTTGTGTACCAGCTGCTGCTCAAACATGTTTTCCAGAAAAATCAGGCCGCTGCCCAGTGAAATCGTGAGGGCGACAAAACCGGCCAGAATCACCTCGAACAGCAGGACTTCCATATAGCGCAGCGGCGGCAGCAGGCGCAGAAAGCCGCCCGGGTGGTGCGCATGCAGCAGGTTGTTCTGTATGGACAGCAGAATGGCCTGCAGCGCGGCCAGCGCCAGCAGACTGTAGGCAATGATCGAGGTAAGGATATGGAACGCCAGCGCCGGAGAACTGCCCGGCGGCAGAATATGACTGGTGTTGCTGTTGATATCCAGCAGCATGGTCAGGGCCGCCATCGGTAACAGGATAACGGCGAGAATATCCACCGGGTGGCGCCAGACAGCCGTCAGCGTGAACAGTGCGATAAAAATGCTGACCAGCGAGGCGGCATTGTAGAAACCCAGGTTAATCCCTTCGGGGGTTACCAGGCTGTTATACAGAACCAGTAAATGCAGTACCACGGCACCCAGGCCAATCAGCAGAATCTGTTTTTTTCGCACTGGCGGCGTGTCCGCCGGATTCTTCAGCTGAAAATACAGCAGGGCAGAGCAGGCAAGGTAAAGAATAATCGCGCTGTAGATTAAAAGGTAACTGGCCATATTGGTTGAATCAACTGTGTGTGAACAGGCTCGTTTTGCTGAAAGATCAGTTAGGAGAAACGCTGTGTATCCGGATCCCGTCGAACTGTGATGCTATTCACATTCTATCGTTTCTGCTAGTGTAAGTAACAACTTTTTCATTACATGTTAGCACTTGAGATGATAATAATAAAAAATAACGGGGGCCGGTCCGTATCGACGGCCGGAAATACCGATTGGTAAAGTGTGTTCGGCGGGGCGCCGGAGTGAGCAAACCTGATGAAAGTGCGTGTACTGGGTTGTAGTGGCGGTATATACCGTAATGCGGCAACGACTTCTTTTCTGATTGATAATGATATTCTTGTCGATGCAGGAACGGGCGCTAACGGCCTGACGCTGGCGCAAATGCGTACTGTTCGCCATATCTTTATTACCCATTCGCACCTTGATCATATTGCCTCGATCCCGCTGCTTGCCGATACCCTGTTTGATGATCTTATCGGTGCTCCGCTGGTTGTGCACGCCCTGCCGGAAACCATCAGCGCACTGCGCGCGCATATATTCAACTGGCAGATCTGGCCGGACTTTAGCGAATTGCCGGCACCGGACAATGCCGTGTTGCGCTTCGAGCCCATGCCTGCTGGCGGTCTTATTGAGCTGGCCGGGCGGCAGATAGAAAGTATTGCCGTCAACCATACCGTGCCCGCCGTCGGCTATCGGGTGCAGTCGGCGGGCAAATCCTTTGCCTTTAGCGGTGACACCACCACGAATGACAGTTTCTGGGAAGCCCTGAACCGGCATGACTCGCTCGACCTGCTGTTCGTCGAATCGGCCTTTGCCGATAAAGACCGCGAACTGGCGGACAAGGCCTGCCACTACTGCCCGCAGCTGCTGGCCGCCGATCTGGCAAAACTGAAACACCACCCAAAGGTCTGCATTACCCACCTCAAACCGGGCTGCGAGCAGGAAATCATGCAGCAGTGCCGCGAGGCCATGCCGCAGCGGGATGTGCAGCAGCTCAAAGACGGGGATGTATTTGCGTTGTAGGTAAAAGCTTTTTTGCCGCAAAGAACGCGAAGTGCGCAAAGACAAACAGAAAAAACCGCTTTTGTTTTTTTCGCGCATTTTGCGTTCTTTG
>DRLE01000250.1 GCA_011051475.1 Gammaproteobacteria bacterium | reverse complement strand
GATAGCGTTGCAGGCGTGCTGAACATGCCGGAAACGCTATCGCTTATTCCGGCCTACAAAAACAAAAAAGCCATCCGCTTTTGCTTTTATCCCGCCTCGGACAAGCCGTTGTTTTGCTGGTCTTGTCAGGCCTGTCTTTAGCGCCTGCTGTCTGAGCGCCCGCGTTTTTCGGGCGTGAGTTCAGGCGCGTTGGCCTGGCAAGGCCAGTAAAACAACGGGAACCCTCGCGCCCATCGCTTTTATGGGTGCGAGGGCGCAGTCTGCAGCGGCGGCATTTTCTGGTTACTCTTTTTTGCTGGAGAAAAAGAGTAACTCGCCGTCAGGGCGAAACCCGAACTTGCAACAACAAAAAAACAAAAAGAGAAACAACCGGACACAAAAAAAGCCGGACTAACGTCCGGCTTTTTCAACTACCCTGAAAGGGTAAAAAATATTACGCCACAGAACTAGCCCATGTTGCGAATATTCTTGTTCATGCGACTCTTGTGACGTGCCGCCTTGTTGGCATGAATCAGGCCCTTGCCGGCAACACGGTCAATAACCGGAACAGCAGCCTTGTAGGCCTCTTCGGCAGCAGCCTTGTCACCGGCATCAATCGCATAATAAACACGTTTGATATAGGTACGCATCATGGAACGTACACCCACATTGCGCGAACGATGAATTTCCGCCTGTCTGGCGCGTTTTTTTGCTTGTGCTGAATTTGCCACTGTTGTAAACCGTCTTGAAAAAAGAGGGCGAATAATGCCTGTTTTCCCGCGCTTTGTCAATAAAATTTACCCCGCTGCAGCTATCTCCCCGAGGAAAAGGCGCATAGCTCGCAAATGCCTGTGTAAAGCGGTTTAGAAAAGTGCCGGCTACAGGTAGAATCACCGCCCTGTATCCATATAAACGCCTGTTTAACACAGCGGAGACCGTTCTGAGCGCCAAACTACTGCGATCCACCTTTACCGTCGGTGGCATGACCCTGCTCTCGCGGGTTTTCGGGCTATTGCGCGATATTGCCCTGGCCACGGTCTTTGGTGCCACGGGGGGCACCGACGCCTTTCTGGTGGCCTTTAAAATACCCAATTTCATGCGTCGCCTGTTCGGCGAAGGCGCTTTTTCACAGGCTTTCGTGCCGGTTTTTTCCGAATACAGGGAAAAACGCAGCCAGGCTGAACTGAAGGACCTGGTCGATCATGTCGCCGGCACCATGGGCAGCTTTCTGCTGCTGCTCGCCCTGCTGGGCATGGTGTTCGCGCCCGCCGTGGTTTTTGTCTTCGCCCCCGGCTTCTCACGTGATGCGGCGCAGCTGCAGCTGACCGCCGAACTGCTGCGCGTCACCTTTCCCTATATCTTTTTTATTGCCCTGGTGGCCTTTGCCGGCGGCATACTCAACAGCTTTCACCAGTTTGCGGTGCCGGCCTTTACCCCGGTACTGCTCAATATCTGCCTGATTGGCGCGGTCTTCCTGCTTGCTCCACAGTTTGACGAACCGTTGATGGGCCTGGCCTGGGGTGTGGCCATTGCCGGTGCAGTACAGCTGTTGATACAGTTTCCCTTTCTGGCGAAACTCGGTCTGCTGCCCCGACCTCGCTTGAAACGCGGGCATGAAGGCGTAAAAAAGATCATCAATCTGATGATTCCGGCCATTGTCGGCTCGTCCGTGGCCCAGATCAACCTGCTGCTCGATACCCTGATCGCCTCCTTTCTGATTACCGGCAGCGTAACCTGGCTGTACTATTCCGACCGCCTGCTGGAATTCCCGCTGGGCGTGCTCGGCATCGCCATTGCCACGGTGATTCTGCCCGCGCTGTCACGCCAGCACGCCCGCGAGTCCGGTGCCCAGTTCAACCAGACCCTGAACTGGGCGCTGCGCGTGGTCACCCTGATTACGGTGCCGGCCTGTATCGGTCTGTTTATTCTGGCAGTGCCGGTACTGTCCAGCCTGTTCGGTTATGGCGAGTTCACCAGCAATGATGTGTATTTCGCCAGCCTGAGCCTGATGGCCTATATGCTGGGCCTGCCCGCCTTTATCTTTATCAAGATTCTGGCGCCGGGTTACTATGCCCGCCAGGACACCCGCACCCCGGTGCGCATCGGCATTATTGCCATGCTCAGCAATATGGTAATGAATATCGCCTTCGTTGTTCCTATGGTCATGCTGGACTACGAGGCGCCACATGTCGGCCTGGCCCTGGCCACCAGCCTGTCCGCCTATATCAATGCCGGCCTGCTCTATACCGGCCTGCGCCGCAACGCCATCTTCACCCCGGAAAGCGGCTGGGCTGCCTGGATTTTCCGTATTGTGATTGCCACCACCGCCATGGCAGCAGTGATTGTCTGGCTCAACCCCACCGCCATCGAATGGTCACAGTGGCATGCCATAGAGCGCCTGAGCCACCTTGCCTGGATTGTTGCAGCCGGCGCCGGAGTGTATTTCCTGATGCTCTACCTGCAGGGCCTGCGCCCGGCGCAGCTGAAAAAGCAGGGGTAGAAGGCAGCAAGCACTGTGGGAGCTTTTCGCAATAATTTGCGTTCTTTGCGGCCCCAAGCTTTTCATTAAGAGCGCCTCGAAATCTGGTAGGATACCCCCTTTTAATCCAACGCTCACAGCGGACAAAAACCTGCCAAAATGAAAGTCATTCGCGGTCTGACAAACTGCCGGCCAGAGCACAAAAACGGCGTGCTCACCATCGGTAATTTCGATGGCCTGCACCCGGGCCACCAGAAAATGCTGCAGACACTTGGCAGCGAGGCCGAACGCCTGGATACGCACAGCACCCTGATGACCTTCGAGCCATTGCCCCGGGAATATTTCACCCCGGACAATACCGCCGCCCGCCTGATGAGCCGGCATGAAAAGATACGCACACTGGCGCAGTCTGCCGAGGACATACGACCGGATCACCTGCTGTTTCTGAACTTCAACAAAGCGCTGGCCACCATGACCGCCTCGCAGTTTGTCGAGGACATCCTGATCGATACCCTGGCCATACGCTCACTGATTATCGGCGATGATTTTCGCTTTGGCTGTGACCGTCGCGGCGACCTGGCCCTGCTGCAACAATACAGCCAGCAGGGTCACTTCAGCATTATCAGTATCGAATCCCACTGCATCGACAAACAGCGTGTCAGCAGCACCCTGATCCGTGAAGCACTGGCCAACGACCTGCTGGCCGAGGCGGATAAAATGCTGGGACGGCGTTATACTATATGCGGCCGCGTCAGCCATGGCGCAAAGCGAGGGCGCAGCATCGGCTTTCCGACAGCCAATATCCACCTGAAACGCCGGCAAACGCCGCTTCAGGGTGTATATTCTGTTACCATGCACAGTGACAAATACGGCGACGTTCACGGCGTCGCCAATATCGGCCGCCGTCCCACCGTCGATGGCGAAAATTTACAGCTGGAAGTCCATTTGTTCGACTTTAACGATTCGCTCTACGGCGAACAGGTCTGCGTGTCTTTCCAGCACAAGATCCGTGACGAGAAAAAGTTTGATTCTTTCGAGGAACTGAAACAGCAAATCGAGCGCGATAGCGAAGAAGCCAGGAAGCGGCTTCTTCGCAGTGAATAACGAATAGTTAATAGTGAATAGTGTTTAAAACATGAAAACTATTAATGCTTTTCACTATTCACTATTAACTGTTCACTATTAACTGATTTTTTATGACCGACTACAAACCCACCCTCAACCTCCCCCACACCGATTTCCCCATGCGCGGCAATCTGGCCAACCGTGAGCCGCAGATGCTCAAGCAATGGCAGGACAGCGGCCTGTACCGGAAAATCAGCGAGGTTTGTGATG
>DRLE01000249.1 GCA_011051475.1 Gammaproteobacteria bacterium | reverse complement strand
TGTCATCCTGAGCGCAGCGTAGCGAAGTCGAAGGATCTTTTACTACTGTGCGATCAACGAGTTACGGAGCATAAGATTTTCCGGTAACTGCTCCTGCGTTACCCTACTACCGTCCATCCATGGACATATCGACTTCGCTACGCTGCGCCCAAAATGACATTAATCAGAGGTTCCTTATTTTTTTGGTTATGACGCCTGTATTTGTGGGAGTGGAATTGTTCACTCCTGCAAAACAACAAACGTTACCCTCTGTGACCTCTGTGGTTAAAAAAACTATCAATATACTAACCAGACCCCACCTATTCTATAATGCCCGGCATTAGAAAAAAACGACAGGAAGGCAGGTGTGAGTACGCTGGTAAAAATAAGACAGCATCAGCAGGCATTAAGCCAGTGCCGGTTATGCCCGAATATGGTGCCGCCGGTGATTATCGGTGAGGCGGTGGCCTCGGAGATTCTGCTGATCGGGCAGGCGCCCGGTGACCGTGAGGGTGAGCTCGGCAGACCCTTTGCCTGGACTGCGGGCAAGACCCTGTTCAAATGGTTTGAGTCGATCGGCGTCAACGAGGCGGACTTTCGTCGCCAGGTTTATATGGCTGCGGTGTGCCGCTGTTTTCCGGGCAAGAATCCCGGCGGTGGTGACAGGGTGCCGGATAAAACCGAAATCAAAAACTGCTCACGCTGGCTCGAGCAGGAAATCGAGCTGTTGCAGCCGAAACTGATTATTCCCGTCGGCAAGCTGGCAATTTCGCAGTATCTGCCGGTGGCAAAACTGGTGGACGTGATTGGTCAGTCTTTTTCGCAGGAGATTTACGGGGTGAAAACGCAGCTGATTCCGCTGCCGCATCCGTCGGGTGCATCGACATGGCACCGGATGTCACCGGGACGTGAGTTACTGGCGCAGGCGCTGGAATTGCTGGCTGCGCATAAGAGTTGGGGGAGGTTGAAGGCGTTTTCTTGAACCACAGAGGTCACAGAGGTACACAGAGGAAAAGCTTTTATTGTTTTGTTCTGTAGGAGCGGACAATTCCGCGACAACCTGAAGCGACATAAAGATTTTTTGTTGATTACATTCCTTGACGCTGAGAGCTTATAGTCACCGGCAATATCGCTGGTGCTGATGGCTGTTCGCGGAATTGTCCGCTCCCACACGATAAAAAAGGAAGCTTTTCCTCTGTGTACCTCTGTGACCTCTGTGGTTAAAAATAACCCTAATGATGCCAGTGCGTCCGCTTGCTACTGTCCGCATGGCTGCCCGGTGTGGCATAAGGCTCCTGGATCAGCAGCTGTGAAATCACATCCGGCGGCAGCGGCTTGCCGAAAAGGAAGCCCTGGGCTTCACTGCAGTCGATGCTGCGCAGGTATTCCAGCTGTGCCTGTGACTCCACGCCTTCAGCAATCACGTTCAGTCCCAGACCCTTGGCCATGGCAACGATGGTGTTGATAATGGTGTTGTCATCCTTGTTGATGCGGCTTTCCTTGAGGAAGGTGCGGTCGATCTTCAGGGTGTGTATGGGCAGCTTGTGCAGGTAGCTTAAAGAGGAGTATCCGGTGCCGAAGTCATCGATGGCAATGGTAATGTCGTGTTCGCTGAGCTCCTTGAGCTTGCGGATAACGCTGTCCATATCGCTCATAATGGCGTTCTCGGTAATCTCCAGTTCGAGGCAGCGACCGGGAATGTCGTAGTCCTTGAGTATGCCGAGGATATCATCGACGATGCTTTTTTCCATTAACTGCCTTGTCGACAGATTGATGGACATGCGGATTTCGGGCAGGCCGGCAATGCGCCAGCGGCTGAGTTCGCCGCAGGCGGTTTTCAGTACCCAGTGGCCGATATCGACAATAAGGCCGCTTTCCTCGGCAAAGGGGACGAACTCCGAGGGTGATATCGGTCCGATCTCGGGGTGATCCCAGCGCAGCAGCGCTTCGACACCGACGATTTCACCGCTGCGCAGGTTTATCTGTGGCTGGTAGACCAGCTCGAATTCATTATTGTCCAGCGCCTTGTGTATGCCGGTATCCAGCGACAGGTTTTCGGCATAGGGCACGTGCATTTCATTGGAGTAGAACTGGTAGCCGTTCTTGCCCTGGCCCTTGACGTGGTACATGGCGACATCGGCGTGCTTGATCAGTGTGTCCATGTGGTTGCCGTCCTGCGGGTAAAGGGCGATGCCGATACTGGTGCTGACGTAAAGCTCGTGACCTTCCACGTAAAACGGCTGTTTCAGGGTATGGGTGATTTTTTCCGCCAGTCTGCTGGCATCATCGCGGCCATTCTTCAGCTTGGGCAGCATCAGGGTGAATTCGTCACCGCCGAAGCGGGCCAGGGTGTCGCCTGCGCGGACGCAGGCTTTCAGCCGGGTGCTGACCTGCTGCAGCAGCTCGTCGCCGATCATGTGGCCAAGGCTGTCGTTGATGTTCTTGAAGCGGTCGAGGTCGAGGAACATGACGGCCAGCTGCTCGTTGTCTCGCTTGGCCTGGTTAATCGCCATATTCAGGCGATCGCGCAGCAGGGCGCGGTTGGGCAGTTTGGTCAGCAGGTCGTGGTAGGCCTGGAAGTTAATGGTTTCCTCGGCCACCTTGCGCTCGGTAACATCGCGCGCCACGCCATAGGTGCCGGTATAGGCATCGGAGCTGACGTCATTGCCGGCATACATGCCCATGGCGCTGAGTTCGATCGGCAGGGTGCGGTTGCTGAAATGGCGGGTATTGCTTTCGTCCTTGCATTTCAGGCGCAACTCGACATTCTTGGCGGCGCGCTTGCCCTTGCGGCGCTCGTTGAATACGTACTTGGCCTTTTCAATGTCATCATGGTGAACGATAAAGGAATAGTGTTTGCCGACGATTTCTTCCTTGCTGAAGCCGAGCAGGGTTTCGATACGTTCATTGATAAAGGTAAAGTGACCATCCTCGTCGAGGATATAGATAATGTCCGGCGAGGTATTGACGATGTAGCGGTGCAGGCGCTCGGAGTGGCTGAGCTGCTTCTGCATAAACTGGTTCTGCTTGCGCAGGCGCTGGTCCTTGAGCGCATTATTAATGGTGATGATCAGCTCGTCGGTGGCATAGGGTTTGCGCAGGAAGTCGTAGGCGCCCTGGGTGCAGGCGTTCTTGGCGGCTTCGAAAGAGGTTTCGCCGCTGACGATAATGACCGATGACTTGATGTTTTTCTCGCGGATATGCGCCATAACATCGTGCCCGGTGACATAGGGCATGTGCAGGTCCAGCAGAACCAGGTCGTATTCGCTCTGGTCAAGACGGCAAATGGCTTCCTGGCCGCCAATGGCGACATCGGGGTTAAATCCCCTGACGGCAAGCAAGTCCTTAAGGCTTTTCAGAACAACGGGATCGTCATCGACGATAAGGATTTTCTGTTCGTTTATGCTCATTTTTATGTTATTTACTCTGCATGGTAAAAGCGAACAGGCCTTTACCTGGTTATTATTATTGTTGCACGGTGATTGCCGGCCATGCACTCTTTATATATTTCAGTTATTTAGGTAGCAGAATGTGGAAACTTGTGCCTTTGTCGCTACTTCTGCAACTGATGGATCCATGCAATTCAATAACCAGGTTTTTGACAATGGTCAGGCCAAGCCCGGCATGGTCATCTCCCTTGGTTGATTCCACAGGTGAAAACAGCTGTGGCAGGATGTCACTATCTATTCCCGGTCCATTATCGGTGATCGTCAGCTCAATGTGCTGTTTACCATCGACATTAACATTATCCCGAGTGTAGACCATAATCTGGCCTTTTGCAGAAAGTGCCTCAACGGCATTTTTTATCAGGTTGGTATAAATTTGTTTTATGGCGTTGGCATTGCTTTGCAGGGCGGAAATCCGCTCGTCCAGATCGAGAATTATCTCGATATCCGAGCCGGCCAGCAGCGATGACTGGAACACCCGGGTGAGGTCGGAAATAATGGCATTGATGTCGACCGGGGCGGTTTCATCGGTGGGAGGTTCGGACTCGGTCAGGCGGTTGAGTATCTGCGTGACCCGCTCGATCTCGGACTTGATGGTATTGACGTCTTCCTGCGCGGTTTTGTCGTTTTCCAGCTTGTAGCTGAGAATGCCCAGGTAGTTGTTCATAATGCTCAGAGGGTTGCGCACTTCGTGCAGCACTTCACGGATCAGCTGCTCCTGCTGATTGTTCTGTTCGATGGTATCGGCGCTGATAAAAGAGACTTTCAGGCGGGCGCGCAGGCCCTGCGCCACCTCGCCGGCAAAGCGCGTCAGCAGGGGCAGCTGCCGCCCCAGGTTCTTGTACTGCGCTTCCCTGACGCCGAACAGCAGGGTGCCGACGGTTTCCTCGTTAACGATCATGGGCAGGCAGTAGATGCCGTCCTCGCCGGTCAGGTTGAGCAGCTGGCGGTCGATAATCGACAGGTTCTGCACGCCCTGGTCGAAGGAATGCAGGGGCTGTTTCTCCAGCAGGGCATCGCTGATCAGGCTGCGCCCGGGTTTCAGCGGAATGCTGATATCGGCCAGCTGTCGTGGCTGGCTGTCGGCTGCGAGGGCGTTCAGGCGCTGGTGTTTTTTGTCCACAAGGAACAGGATGCACTGGCGTATGCCGAACATGATATTGCTTTGCTGGTTGATAATCTGCAGCAGCGGGCCGATATTGTCGAAACGGTTCGGGCTTTGTGAAATCTGCTGATTCAGGCTGCCGAGCAGGGCGATATTGCGAATCTGCTCGGCCAGCAGGGTCTGCTTGAACTCATCACTGGACTGCATCTGTTTGACGGCGTCGCTGTCCATGCCCTTTTCCGGCATTTTCAGTTCCAGCGCCTGGATAATATTAATGACCTTCTGCTCGGATTTCTCCAGCATTTCCAGTATTAACGGCTTGTACAGCCCAAGCAGGTCTTCGGCGGCATCGAATACCCTGTGATTATCGGCATTGAAATGACGGTCGCTGAGCAGGTTTGCCAGGTGGACAATCCTGACCAGGGGGTGCGCGTCCCTTACCCGTTCACTGCTTTCGTGGTGATAAAGCACCGCATCCAGCAGGAAGCTGCTGGCGCCATGGTTTTTCAGCAGTTCCATGCCGACTTCCTGGTGCGTGGTGCGAAACGCTTCCAGTTCGATATCCTGGAAATAATTCTGCTCGCTCAGGCCGGCAAAGGTGACGTTGAACTTTTCAGGGAATGCGGTTTCCAGTACCAGCTGGCCGATATCGTGCAGCAGACCGGCGGTATAGGCTTCGTCCGGGTTGCTGTAGTGGCTGAGCTTGGCCAGTGAGCGGGCAATGGTGGCGCAGTTAAGCGAATGCTGCCAGTGCTGCTTGAGGAAGTCGCTGTGTTCCCTGTTACCGGGGGAGAAAAACTGCTGTACGCTGGCGGTGGTGGCAATGCTTTTTACGGTATTGATACCGAGTTCGCCGAGCATGGTTTCGATATCGGGCATTGCCTGCGGGCGGCAGGGCTGGTTCTGCTGCCAGGCGGCAAGTATACGGGCATAGAGCGCCGGGTCTTCGCTGATAATCATGGCCAGCTCGTCCAGGGACGGGTTGTCGCGGCCGCTGGCATTGAGCAGGCGAAGCAAAACATGCGGCAGGCTGGGCAGCTTGTCGACATCTACTTTTTGCAGAATTTGTTTTGCTTCAGATCTCATCGGGTGTTCAGGCTTGTTTCTTCAGGCTTGTCTCACTGTTTAATTGAGCCCTTTAACTTGAGCTCTGGCTTGCATAGAAGGGCGTTTCGGCCCGGCTTGCGGCACGGCTAAAGAGGGTTAGTGTTTATAAATTGGTTATGCAATAATCGTGCACATATAAAAAAATGCTTGAATTACAATAAGATATGAATTTCAGCATAAAACGGCAGGATTAAAGTGTAAAATATACCAACACGCATTTTGTCTAATATCAGTACATTATGATGCAAACTGTTAGAAATGACAGGTATTTGGTCGAAAAGTGTAAAGAATATCGTCGTGTCGGTTTCAGGGCTTCATCAGCATGGCTTCGAGTTCGTCCGCGGGCAGGGGTTTGGCATAGTAAAAACCCTGGGCATATTCACAGCCGTGGGCAGACAGAAAAATTTCATGTGAGCCGTTTTCAACACCCTCGGCAATCAGCTTCATATTCAGGTTCCTGCCCATGGTAATAATAGCATTGACCAGGGCGGCATCTTCCATGTCTGTGGTGATATCCCGGATAAAGGCCCGGTC
Organism: Gammaproteobacteria bacterium; assembly: GCA_011051475.1. Taxonomy (GTDB): domain Bacteria; phylum Pseudomonadota; class Gammaproteobacteria; order SZUA-229; family SZUA-229. The sequence goes on along the minus strand of DRLE01000249.1, from coordinate 5,464 downwards.
GATTTTCAGCTTATTGACCGGCAGCTGCTTCAAACGGCTCAAGGATGAATAACCGATGCCAAAATCATCGATGGCCAGGGACAGGCCAAGCTGGCGCAATTGCTGCAGGGTTTCGATGGAGCGTGCGGTTTCCTTGATAATAAAATCTTCGGTAATTTCCAGTTCCAGCCAGTCGCTGCTGCAGCCGGTATCCTGCAGGGTGCGGCGAACAACGTCGAGCAGGTCGCCATTGTGAATCTGGCTGCCGGCAATATTGACGGCGACCCTTTCGATATCCAGTCCCTGCTTTTTCCACCTGACAATCTGCTGGCAGGCCAGCATCAATACCCTTTCGCCGATTTGCGTCATAATGCCGCAATGCTCCGCCAGTTCAAGAAACTGGGCCGGTGCCAGTATGCCCCGTTCCGGGTGGCGCCAGCGAACCAGGGCCTCGGCACCGATAATCTTTTTCGACTTCAGGCAGACCTGGGGCTGGTAGTGGATAAGTATCTGATTGTTATCGATGGCCTGTTTCAGGTCGGTTTCCAGCGCAAGCCGGTCCCTGGAAGCGGAAATATCATGGGTGTAGAAGTGGTATTTATGGCGCCCGTGCTCCTTGACGTAATACATGGCTGCATCCGCGTTTTGCATCAGCTGCTCGGTGCTGTCGCCGTCATCCGGGAAAATGCTGATACCAATACTGGCCGAGGTCGACAGCTTGTGTTCGTCGATATAAAGAGGTTGTGAAACCTTTTGCATGACCTTGTTCAGCAGTATATCGAGCTGTTCGGTCTCATGTACCTGCTCGATAATCATGATGAATTCGTCGCCGCCGAGGCGGGCGACGGTATCCTCGTCGCGCACACATTCAAGCAGGCGCTGGCTGGTTTCTACCAGCAGCCTGTCACCGATATCGTGCCCGAGGCTGTCATTGATCAGCTTGAAGTGGTCGAGGTCGATAAAGATAACGGCAATACGGCTCTGGTCGCGCCTGGCGCGGGAGATGGAATGGCTCAGGCGGGCGTCGAGCAGCAGGCGGTTGGGCAGGTTGGTCAGGCTGTCGTGGTGCGCCATGTGCTGCAGGTTGGCTTCAATCCGGCGGCGCTCGTTAATCTCGCTGACCAGCGCGCGGTTTACTTCCTTCAGCTCCCTGTTTACCTCGCTGAGTTCGCTGGTTCGCTGTTGCACGGTTTTTTCGAGGTCCTGCTGGTTTTGCATAAGACGCTCTTCGTACGCTTCCTTCTGGGTGATTTCATTGCTCAGTTGTGCAATCAGGTCTTCATTTTCGATCAGCAGGAAGAAATTCTGTCTGAAGTGCCGGTTGATGGTATAGCCGGCAACCGTGGCAAACAGAAAATAAACCGTAATGGCGATGCTTATATAAACCGCCTGGCCTTCCCCGAGTTGAAGGGAGTAAATCAGGGAGGCGACAAATACCGGTGTGATATAGACGAAAAATATGCTCAGCATCGCGCTCAGTGAAATAAAGGCGGCCGACATAATTGAAAACAGGACAATATACAGAATGCTGATGTGGAGCGGCTCGGCATTGACCGGAATCATAAGCGTCAGCATGGCCCAGCCAATGCCAGCTACCATGGACAAGAACTGGTAACTGCGTATCTGTCTGAGCAAAACCGTGGTGTCGAGGGGCGTGTTAGCGGGTGCCTTGTCCCAGCTGCGCAGAAACCGCCTTGCCTGCACAATGCGTACGCCGGAAATAATGCACATAAAAATCATCCAGTTGAACATATTTACGTGCATGTTCTGGAAAAAATAGAGGCCCACGAGCATGCTGCCGGCGGCACTGGCAATATTGGAGCCGGTAGCGCTCCTGAACAGCGCCTGCGCGCAAAGCAGGTCGATTTGTCTGGTCTTGTCCGTCATTTAGTATTTTGTGCCATAAGACGTTTGCCGCCTATGTCCTGTTCAAGCATAGCTGAATGCCCGAAGAAAACATGATGCCGGATAAAATAATGGCGCTATTGGTAATGCTTTGGTTTTGCCTGAAGAGCATTGCGCCCGGTCACGGGTAAAAAAGTTGAGATAAAGGCTCCGGGCCTGTGTTAGGATTAGTTCATTAATCATGAACAAGTGAAGGGCGATATGGAAAAACAGCAGATACAGCACGAGGCGCTGCGCCGGTTAAACGAGTATGCCCTGTCCGCTGATGGCGGCTATGGTGATACCGGTCGCGCACCGTTTTCTATAAAGAAAGACAGCCTCGTGAGTGAGGCCTATGACATAAACTTTCCTGTTTTCACCCAGGCCTGGGCACCGCAGAAAGATATCAATACCCTGATGGCGCAGGTCAGGGCCATACCGGGCCGGGCTATCCTGTTTGCCGATTTCGTCAACCCGGTGATGGCGGAAAAACTGCGCCGGCGCGGGGTGCAGTTTGTTGACTGTTCCGGCAATATGTATTTGCGCAGCGACAGGCTGAATGCCTTTGAAAAGCGCAAAAAGCGCAAGAACCTGCGGGCAAAGCGTATGCGCGGCCGCGCCTTCAATACTGCGGGCCTGAAGCTGATTTTTGCTGTCTTCAACCAGCCGTCATTCCTCAATGCCAGCTATCGTGATATTTCCAACAAGATCAATATCGCCCTGGGCAGTGTCGGCCCGGTGATCAACGACCTGTATGCCTCCGGTTACATTCTCGATGATGGCGAGCGCAAACTGGTCAACAAGAAACGCCTGTTCGAGCGCTGGGTGGACGGTTACCTGGAAAAACTGCGGCCGAAGCAGCTTATGGCCTGTTATCGCAGTGACAATGAAAAATGGTGGCAGAAAGCCAGCCCCACCGATTTTCTCGGTGTCTGGGGCGGTGAAGTCATCGTTGCCAAAGCCACCCCTTTTATGATGCCCGAAACCATCAGCCTGTATTTTTCCTCACCACAGCGGCAGCGCGACTTTGCCAGTTACTACGGTTTGATCGAGGATGATGACGGTGATATCTGTGTCTATAAAAAATTCTGGACCCCGGCCTTTGCCGGTGATGACAATGATGACGGCATCAGCCCGATGATTGTCTATGCCGATATTGTCGATTCCATTAATCCCGGCAGCTGGGATGTGGCCAAGACGTTTTACGGGGATTATGTGGCAGGCCTTCTGAAAGATGATTGAATATTTGCCGCAAAGGACGCAAAGAGTCGCGAAAAAAAGCAAAAAGCCTGTTGTGTGTCCACGAAAGACGCAAAGGGAGTAAAAAATACAAGGTATTGTTGATTCGCGTTTTTATTTTGCGCCTTTCGCGTAATTGGCGGCTAAAAAATCCGGTTTATCCACTTCACCAATGCGCGCGTGCGCGCACTGAACAGCTTCGGCGCATAGGCCGAATTCACCACACGGCGATGGATCTGCGCCAGCGTCGGATAGGCATGAATGGCCGCGGAGATATCGCTGATTTTCGCATGGGTCTGCATGGCCAGCACGATCTCGTGGATCAGCTCACCGGCGTGAGGACCAAGAATGGAAGCGCCGAGTATTTTGCCTCTATGCGTGACCAGCTTGTAAAAGCCATCGGTTTCCACTTCAGACAGGGCGCGGTCGATGCCCCTGAATTCAAAGTGCAGCACCGTCGGTTTTATGCCCTGCTCGATGGCCTGCTGTTCGCTCAGGCCGACGCGAGCCAGTTCCGGGTCGGTATAGGTCACCCAGGGCACGACGCGGTAGTCGGTCTTTTTGGGAAAACGGAACACGGCATTGCTGATAACAATACCGGCCTGGTATTCGGCCATATGGGTAAAGGGGTAGGGGCCGCAGACATCACCAACGGCGTAGATGTGTTTCTGTGAACTGCGCTGTCGATTATCAACGCTGATGCCGCGCGGCGTAAAATCGACGCCGGCCCTGTCCAGGCCAAGGCTTTCGCAGTTGGGGCGACGGCCGACGGCGACCAGCAGCCGGTCACATGTATAACTTGCGTTATTGCTGCAATGCACAATGCGGCTGTCACCTTCACGGGTAATGCGCTCGGCGCCGACATCGGTATGAATATTCAGGCCTTCACTGAGCAGTTTTTCCTTCAGCGCCTCGGCGACTTCCGGGTCTTCCTGTGGCAGCAGATGCGGCTGTCGCTCGATGACGGTGACTTCGCTGCCCAGGCGGGAAAAGGCCTGCGCCATTTCCAGGCCGATGGGGCCGCCACCGAGTACCACCAGGCGCGCGGGCAGCTTTTGCAGTGAGAAAATATCGATATTGGTGAGATAGCCGGCCTCTTCAAGGCCCTCAATGGGCGGAATAAAGGGCCGTGAGCCGGTGGCGATGACAAAGCGTTTGCCCCTGATGGTTTGCGCATTGACCTTTACGCTGTGCGCGTCGATAAACTCCGCCTCGCCGAACAGCACTTCGCAACCGTAGCTGCGAAAACGATCCGGGTCGTCATGTACCTGGATCTGTTCGATAACCGATTGCACATGGGCGTTGATTCGGGTCATATCGACGGCCGGCTCAATCGCGGGCAGGCCGAACTCGGCGCCGCGGCGCATCAGCGAGGCGACTTTGGCGGCATGGATCAGCGTTTTGCTGGGCACACAGCCGTAGTGCAGGCAGTCGCCGCCGAGTTTTTCCTCCTTTTCAATCAGGGTCACCTTCAGACCCAGCTGCGCGGCTACGCTGGCGACCACCAGGCCACCGGCGCCCCCGCCTATAATGACCAGGTCGCGCCTGCTGTTATCGGCTGTCTTCATATTTGCTCTCCCTGTTGTTTTTCCTGCTTATATTGCGGCCTGTTCGGCAGCCAGTTCAGCAGCTTCGTGTTGCTCCGGTGTCAGCATGATCCGCCTGCGGAATATTTCATAATCAACCGGGGTCGTATTGTTGTAGTCGATGCGTTCACGGCGGTTTTCATCGAGCAGGTGGTAGCGCACCTCGGCCTCGATACTGACGGCCGGGCTGTGGCCATCCACGCTGTATTCATAGTGCCGAGGCAGCCAGCGTGGCAGCCGGCTATCCCACAGGTCGATAATAAAGGGACGCCACATAAGGGTGCGTTTAATCCTGTGCTGCTCTTCATCGAGCACCCTGCCGGCCTTGTCACGCAGTCGTATGTGAACCGTTAAGTGCCGGTCGGGTGTGCCCGTGGGCACGTAATGGGCTGCACCGACATTGGTTATCATCAGCCGGAACACGCGTTTGCTGCTGTTATCCGGGCCGGTAGCTGAGCCGGCATTCGCCGGGTATTCCGCAAAGTCGATGCTCAGCGCCTGTTTGACCATGGCCGGGTCATGGCCGCCGCGCCAGTAGTGATGGCGTGTTTGGCGGGTTTCTCCTTCAGCAACCAGTGCGCGTTCCACCACCGGCATGTGGCATTCTACGCAGCCAAGGTCGCTGTAGTCTTCCACGACTGCCTCTCCTGCAGGGCTTGTGACAGCCTTGCTGCCCGATCGGTTCCGGCTTTCGCGTATTTCGGCCACCGTGCCGCAGGGCGGGAAGCGGAAAAAGGTGTCCCAGCGCTGGCCTTCGACAATATGGCAGCGGGCGC
>DRLE01000248.1 GCA_011051475.1 Gammaproteobacteria bacterium | reverse complement strand
GTGTCGAGGCTGACATTGATACGGGAAACACCGGCGGCTTTCATGGCTTCAGCGTTTTTAGCCAGCAGTACGGCATTGGTGCTCAGCGACAGGTCATCAAGACCGGGCAGGGCGGTCAGCCGTTGCGAGAGCTCGATAACGTCTTTGCGTACCAGTGGTTCACCACCGGTAAGGCGCACGCGCGCAACACCCAGCTCGGCAAAGGCTTTAATGACGCGTTCGATTTCATCCAGTGTCAGCCAGTGCTCGGGTTGCTCAAAGTTTTTGAATCCCTTTGGCATGCAGTAGAAACAGCGCAGGTTGCATTTGTCGGTGACCGACAGGCGGACATACTCGATGCGCCGGCCAAAGGGGTCGGTGAGTGTATTGTTACCGGTGCGCGACATATTCATAAGTTCTGAGGCTATAGGTTTAGCGTCGTTTCAACTATATCACTTTTGGGACATGCCATGGCAGGTGATAAATCACGATTGTATATCACAGCTGCAGGAGCGGAATGAATTCCGCTCCTGCAGGGATTACTAGATTTCCCCGATAGAGGCGCCCGGGTCAACCTCATGCATATCCGGCAACTCGTGGGCAATACCCTTGTGGCAGTCGATACAGGTCTTGCCGGCCTCCAGACCTTCGGAGTGCTGCTTGATGGCACGGCGGCCCTGCTCGGCAAAGTCCATGTATTCGAAGTTATGGCAGTTACGGCACTCACGCGAGTCGGTGCTTTTCATGGCGGCCCAGACATGGGTGGCAAGTTCCAGGCGCTTGGCCTCAAACTTTTCACGGGTGTCAATGGTTCCCAGTGCCTTGTGCAGCAGCTCGTTACTGGCCTGAATCTTGCGTACAACCTTGTGGGTCCATTCCCGGGGAACATGGCAGTCGGGGCAGGTAGCACGCACGCCGGTACGGTTGCTGTAGTGGATGGTCTGCTTGTACTCCTGGTACACGTTGTCTTTCATCTCGTGGCAGGAGATGCAGAACTGCTCGTTATTGGTCATTTCCATGGCGGTGTTGAAGCCACCCCAGAAAATAATACCGGAAATAAAGCCAACCACCAGCAGGGTACCCAGTGAGTAGCTGACAGAGGGTTTTTTCAGGGCCTGCCACATTTTGCACAGGGTGTTGCAGTCTTTAGAATTATTGTTACTCATGATCGATCATTCCGTCAGTCAATGATTATCTATCGATTACCTATCGGGTCGTTTTACTGCCCTGATATGGCGGTTACCGGTTCAAACTCGTTTTCGACCAGCGGCTTCGCGTCAACCTGCGGAACATGGCACTGGGTGCAGAAATAACGGCGGGCGGAAACGTTGGCCAGTACCTGCTTGTCGCGGCTTTCAAAGTGCGTCTGGCTGATCTTGGTAGCGCCGGCTTCACGGTATTTCGACCAGCTGTGACAGCTCATGCACTTGTTGGATTTTTTGTTGATGCGGTAGTTGGTGATCTTGTGCGGAATCAGCGGCGGCTGCTGCACGTAGTCACGCGGTATCGGTTCACCGTCCTTGTTATAGCGCTTGTTCTCCGGCGCGGATGACGGCTCTTCAATATCCTTGACGCCACGCAGTGAAGTGACTTCAGCAATAGCCTGTATGCTGGTTGAAGTAATTGCGAGTAACGCTAGCATCATTGTGATTTTTTTCATCATAATACCTCTGCCCTGGAAGTTATGGGATTAATTTTAGAAGAATGACTGTTGTTATCTGTTGATTCTGTCCGGGGTGGCTCTGTCTTGCTGTCAGCGCCACAGTTGATATGCTCACAGCTGTTGTTTGCGCGCAGGCCGAAATGAAAAACGTCTTTTGCGCAGACATCAATACAGCGGCCGCAGTTGGTGCAGTTGGCTGACATGATGACCGGGCCGGCACCATTGACGGCTTTAAGCGCCGGGCGGATGACCTGCTGTTCGGGACAGACCATGAAACAGTCCATGCAGTCATCGCACTGTTCGCGATTGTCGGCGCGTACGCGCAACAGGCTGGTATGACCGAGCAGGCTGTAGAAAGCGCCGACCGGGCACAGATGGCTGCACCAGGCGCGTTTGCTCACCAGGAAATCAAGCAGGAAGACGGCCAGAACGATCAGCCATGCCAGCCCCATGCCGAAGATCAGACCGCGGTGCAGCATGGAAACCGGGTTGATGACTTCCCAGACGATACTGCCGGTTACAAAGGACAGCGGCAGGCTCAGGCCAAGTAGCCAGTAACGGGTTTTGCGGCTGAGACCGGAGGAACCGGTGATTTTCAGTCGCTGACGCAACCATTGCGCAGCATCGGTAATGATATTCACCGGGCAGACCCAGGCACAGTAGGCACGGCCACCGACCAGCAGGTAAAAGACGAGTACGATGACACCGCCGAGCAGGGCAGTGGTTTCAATGGCGTGGCCGGCAAAGATACTTTGCAGCAGGATATAGGGGTCGGTCAGCGGCAGTACGTCCAGGGTCAGGCTGGCGTTCAGGTTGCCCTTGACCAGCCAGATACCAAACCAGGGGCCGAGAAGGAACAGACCGAGAATGCCCAGCTGACTGGCGCGACGCAGCAGCAGCCATTTATGGGCGAGCAGCCAGCCTTTTTTCTGGGTGGCCTCGAATCCGGGAATCTGGTCGCGTTTCATCAGCGATCCTCCCGTGATTTACGGCCGGCATTGAGAGCGTTACTGTTCAGGGTATCCAGCGGGTTGCTGCTGAAGGGGCTGTCGCCCGGTGCCTGTGCTGGCGCTGCGCTGTCACCGGCATCGTTGATAATCAGTCCTTCGCCCTCGTAATCATAGGACTGGCCGGCCGGCAGATTGTATTTGTGTTCAATGTCCGGTGTCACCAGACTTTCGCCGGCCCGTTTCTTTTCTTTCCAGCCCCAGCGGTAATGATGCCCCAGCTCGCCCTTGGCCAGCGCGTAGGGCATGACACGGATGGCCGTGGTTTCCAGCACGCAGGCGCGCTCACACTTGCCGCAGCCGGTACAGGCGTCGGAGTGTACGGTGGGAATAAACAGGGCATGCATGCCGCTGCGGACATTGTGTTTCATTTCGAGGGTAATGGCCTTGTCGATCAGCGGGCAGATGCGGTAGCAGACATCGCAGCGCAGGCCCTGAAAGTTCAGGCAGTTTTCCTCGTCGATAAGTACCGCAAGACCCATGCGCGCATCGTCGATATTTTCCAGCTGCGGGTCAAGCGCGCCGGTGGGGCAGGCTTTTACGCAGGGAATGTCCTCGCACATTTCGCAGGGAATCTCGCGGGCGGTAAAATAGGGGGTGCCGGTGGCGACTTCCTCGCCAAAGGTCGCAAGCTTGAGCGTGTCGTAGGGACAGTCACGCACACACAGGCCGCAACGTACGCAGGCGCCGAGAAAATCCTTCTCGTCCAGCGCGCCGGGCGGGCGGATGGCATCGGCCGGCAGCGCCACGGACTGGCGTGAATACACACCGACCCCCAGAGCCAGCAGGGAAGCCGTGCCCGCAGCGCGTGCGCTGTCGAGCAGGAATTTCCTGCGGCTCGGGTTTGGTCTGTCCTGTTTGCGTGCTGGCGTTGTCATCTGTTCACTCCAGGCATTGGCTTATGCACTGGTTTACCGGCGTCCGGTATTTATACCTTGACGACCTTGACCGCGCATTTCTTGTAGTCCGTTTCCTTGGACAGCGGGTCGGTGGCATCAAGGGTGACCTTGTTGATCAGACGACCGGCATCGAACCAGGGCACGAAGATCAGGCCTCTGGGCACCTTGTTGCGACCGCGGGTTTCAATGCGGGCGGTGATTTCGCCGCGACGGCTCTGCACCTTGGCGACAACGCCACGACGCAGGCCGCGTTCTTTCGCATCATCCGGGTGCATAAAGATAACAGCGTCCGGGAATGCGCGATACAGCTCCGGTACGCGGCGGGTCATGGAGCCTGAATGCCAGTGCTCCAGAACACGGCCGGTACACAACCACATATCGTATTCCTTATCCGGGCTTTCGGCGGGCGGTTCGTAAGGTGCGGTAATAATATTGGCCTTGCCGTCGGCGCGTCCGTAGAAGCGGATGTCTTCGCCGGCCTTGACATAGGGGTCGTAGCCTTCACGGTAACGCCACAGGGTTTCCTTGCCGTTGATCACCGGCCAGCGCAGGCCGCGGGCCTTGTGGTAGACATCGTAGGGCGCCTGCTCATGGCCTTTTTTCGGCCCTTCATGCTGGAAGCGACGGTATTCCTCGAACAGGCCTTTCTGTACGTAGAAACCGAAGTCTTCCATTTCGTGGTTGTCGTATTCATTGCCTTCGCTGTCTTTTACCGTGGTTTTCGGGAACTTGTTGACCTGGCCGTTGGCGTAAAGAATGTCGTACAGGGTCTTGCCCTTGTACTCGGGTTTTTTCGCGATCAGTTCATCCGGCCAGACATCTTCCACCGTAAAGCGTTTGGAGAATTCAATGATCTGCCACAGGTCAGAGCGGGCTTCGCCCGGTGCGCTTACCTGCTGTCGCCAGAACTGTGTGCGACGCTCGGCATTACCATAGGCGCCTTCTTTTTCCGTCCACATGGCAGTGGGCAGGATCAGGTCGGCAGCCATGGCGGTCACCGTGGGGTAGGGGTCGGAAACCACGATAAAGTTTTCCGGGTTGCGGTAGCCGGGGTAGGTTTCTTCGTTAAGGTTGGCGCCGGCCTGCATATTGTTATTACACATGACCCAGTAGGCATTCAGCTTGCCGTCTTTCAGCATGCGGTTCTGCAGCACGGCGTGGTAACCGGGTTTGCCGGGTATGGTGCCTTCGGGCAGTTTCCAGATTTTCTCGGCCAGGTCACGGTGTGGTTTTTTCTTGACCACATAGTCGGCCGGCAGACGATGCGAGAAGGTGCCGACTTCACGCGCGGTGCCGCAGGCTGAGGGCTGGCCGGTGAGTGAGAACGGGCCATTGCCCGGCTCGGAAATCTTGCCGGTCAGCAGATGCACGTTGTACATCAGGCCGTTGACCCAGACGCCACGGGTATGCTGGTTGAAGCCCATGGTCCAGAACGAGGTGATCTTCTTGTTCGGGTCGGCATAGAGCTTGGCCAGACGCAGCAGCTTGTCCTGGGGGACGCCGGACAGTTCGGAGGTGTATTCCAGAGTGTACGGTTCCAGTGACTTGGCGTATTCCTCGAAGGAGATCTTGCTCAGCTTGCCGCCCTTGCCGGTTTTCTTTTTCTCCAGCGGGTGTTCCGGGCGCAGGCCGTAACCGATGTCGGTCGGGGTCTTGGTAAAGTTGACGTGCTTGCCGATAAAGTCCTTGTTGTAGGCCTTGTTCTGTACGATGTAGTTGGCGATATAGTTAAGAATCGCCAGATCGGTCTGCGGGGTGAAAATCATATTATTGTCACCCAGGTCGAAGCAGCGGTGCTCGTAGGTGGACAGCACGTGAACCTCGCAGCCTTTCTTGGTCAGACGGGTATCGGTCAGGCGTGACCACAGGATGGGGTGCATTTCCGCCATATTGGAACCCCAGAGCACGAAGGCATCGGCGTGTTCGAGGTCGTCGTAACAGCCCATGGGTTCGTCGGCGCCGAAAGCGCGGATAAAGGCGCCTACCGCGGAGGCCATGCAGTGGCGCGCGTTGGGGTCGATATTATTGGAGCGGAAGCCGGCTTTGTATAACTTGGAAGCGGCGTAGCCTTCCCATACGGTCCACTGGCCGGAGCCGAACATGCCGACGGTAGACACGATTTTTTCCGGTGGCTTGCCCTTGTTCACTTCCTTGTCGTGTTTCAGAGCGGCCTTGAATTTTTCTTCCATGACGTCGAAGGCTTTTTCCCAGCTTACCGGGGTAAATTCACCTTCCTTGTCATATTCGCCATTGGTCATGCGCAACAGGGGAGTAGTGAGGCGGTCCTGACCGTACATGATCTTGGAGAGGAAGTAGCCTTTAATACAGTTGAGGCCGCGGTTGACCGGTGCGTCCGGGTCGCCCTGGGTGGCGACGACACGGCCGTTGCGGGTGCCGACCAGTACGCTGCAGCCGGTACCGCAGAATCGACAGGGCGCCTTGTCCCATCGGATGTCGTCTTTGGTTTTTGCCAGCGCATCTTTTACGCCGGGGATGGTGATACCGGCAGCACTGGCGGTGGCTGCAATGGCATTGGTTTTAATGAAATCTCTTCTTGTCAGTTTCATTACTCGGCCTCCTGTTGACCCATGAGTGTTCTGGATATTTTTAAATTAATCTTCGAAGTGGTGATAAATCATGCTGGCCGACAGTACGCCGGGCACCTGCTGTATTTCCACAAGGGTGTCTGACAGCTGGTTGGCATTGTCCTGCTCAACGGTTATCACGATACGGCCGTCTTCATTATTGCCGTGTACCTCCACGCCTTCCATGGTGGAGAGAACTTTTTCGATGGTGACGATGTTTTCGGGATAGGCTTTCACCAGTACGCCGCTAATGTTCATGATTAAACCTCGTTATCGCTCAAGTTCGTTGTTTGTGCTTGCATATTGATGGCGGCGACCGGGCAGACTGCTATACAGGCACCGCAACCACTGCAGTTTTCCGTTTCGACCCGTGGTATTGAAATGCCGCCGGGTCGTGGATGCATGCTTACGGCGCGGGGTTCGCAGGGGTCGTAGCAGCTGCGGCATTCCACGCCCTGGTAAGCAATACATTTGTCCGTTTCAATACTGGCCTTTATCTGCCAGGGCTCATTGCTGTTTTTCAGCAGGGCATTCGCGTCGCAGGTCTCAACACAGGCTTCGCAGAAGGTACATTCGCCGGTACTGAATTCGACAACCGGGTAGCCGGCCCGACCGGCTTTGATAATACCTTCAGGGCACTGTGTAATGCAGTCTCCGCAGCCGGTGCATATTTCGGTAAACAGTGTTTCAGCAAGCGCCCAGGGTGGACGTATGGGGCGATCCCTTCCCCTGAAGTCACCACGCAGAAACTGCATCCGGCTTAGCTGAGTACTCATCCTGTATCGCGTAACCCTTCGTTTGTTTATGGTGATTGATGTTATTTAGTTTGCAAGTCTGCGGACATGATTTATATCAAGTTGGGACTAAATAACATAAGTATCTGGCAAATAATTAATATAGATTCTGTTTTAGAGGCGATAAATCTATTAAAACCTGAATCAGTGACAGATATCAAGCGAATCCGATCTGTCAATCTGACAGGTTTGCAAGGACGAGATAGCGCAGGGGCCCGCCACTGCCGATAGCTTCAAAAGGGTAGCAGGTGGAGAGAATCAGGGACGTGTCATATTCTACTGACAGGTGAAAAAGGCGGCTGTCAACGATTTTAAAGCTGTTTACGGTGTAATACCGGGTACCGGAGGGTGTTTGCAGGTGGAGTCGGTCTCCGGTTTTCAGCTGTTGCAGAAAGCGAAAATGGGTGTCGCGGTGGCCGCTGATCAGGATGGGGCCTTGCCCGTTTTCCAGGTGGCTGGCCGATGACAGCCCCGGCCCGAAGGCCAGGCTGCTGCCGCTGTCACCGGCCAGCACCACCTGTTCGATATTCAGTGCCGGCACTTCCAGCCTGGCGACCGGCCAGGTATCCGCCCAGCGCCAGGGTTTGTGGATGCGCCCATCATCAAGCGTTTGCTGCCAGGACTGCTGCAATAACTGCTGGGCGACAACCGCCTTGGCCTGTATCCAGCCGGCACTGGCCAGTTGCCACAGACTGGTGGCCAGCAACAGAGTGATGACCAGGGCGACGAATCTACCGGCATAGCGGTGAAACATCTTGCGTAAAGTCTTATACATACTCGCCTCCCTGTTGCCTGCGGTGACGGTACAGCGGCAGGGCTAACATCATGGCCAGTGCGAGCAGAACCAGGGCATTACGAAACTGCTGGCGGGCCGGCGTCGCCGTTTGCGGCAGACGCATCATGGCAAGCTGGAATGCTGTGGCGGGGGTGCCACCGGCAGGCTTTTGCCAGCCATGCGGGCGGTTATTGCGCAGGCGTTGCTGCAGCGGCAGGGCTTCGCGATTGACCGGTGTAATATCCACGGCCACCAGGCTGGTAAAGCGGCTGACCAGATGGTGTTCGACGGCGGTGTCGATGACTTCCTGTTTAATGCGCTCGCGCTGTTTGTCAGCAGCAGGTTCATGATAAAGGGTCATCAGCGAGGCCAGTTTCTCCCGCGCCCAGGCAATGCGTATGGCGTTCCCGGTCACTGCCTTTCTTTGGGTCTGTGCCGCTATCTGTGCCTGCCATTCAGTGCCGGCATAGTCGCCGGTAAGGCTGAGGTTTTCCGGAACCGGTGAACCACGTACCAGGATGGAGGTGGTTTCACCGGCATAGAGGTCGGGAATAATGCTCGGGAAAACCTCGTAACGCTGACGGTCGATATCAATCTCGATATTGACCAGCGCCGGGTTTTCCAGCCGGGCAAACAGCTGTTCGGTCTTTTCCTGTACCTCGTTGACATTACCGATATAGGTAAAACTGCCGCGTCCGCGGATGGCGGCCTTGCGCATAAAGTAACTGTTGGGGGCGCTGCCAATACCCACGGTAAACAATCGGCTGTCGCCGAGCTGCCTGTCGATAAGCCTGAACAGCGCCTCTTCATTGCTGATATGGCCGTCGGTAAGAAACACCACCTGACGAAAGCGCCCCCAGGCTTGCTGCCTGGCCAGCGCCTTTTGCAGGGCGTCGAGCATTTCGGTGCCGCCGCCGGCTTCAAGTCTTTGCACATAGTCTCTGGCAAAATCGATGTATTTGCGCTCGGCCGGCACGAAGTCAGGAAAGGCCGTGCCCGATTTATCGTTAAACCAGATAATATTGAAACGGTCGATACTGCGCAGGCGTCCCAGGGCGCTGACAAGTGCTGCCTTGGCCTGCTTGATCGAGGTGCCGCTCATGGAGCCGGAAATATCGAGGACGAAAACCAGGTCACGCGCGCGCAACCGCTGCGAAACGTAGGCAGGCGCTGGCGGCAGAATGGTGAGCAGGGTGTAGTCTTCGCCATTGATGTTTTCGCTAAAGCCTGTCAGCTGTGGACTGTTAATCAGTTGCGGTTTCCATACCAGTTCAAAATCACGATCGGAGACAATGTTTTCACCGACGGTGGCAATGCTGAAGCGGTGCTCGCTGGTCTGGGTAATATTGACCCGGTGGTAGCTGCTGTGAAGATCCTCAAGACTGACACCGGCGTCGAGCAGTACATGGATACGCGTCGGATTGCTATTGCCCTGCTCATCAACCCGGGTCTCGACAACCGGATTACCGGATGGTTGCCGGCTACCACTGCCTGGCGTATAAGCACCGTACGGCCAGGCGGAAGGCGTACCGGCATGCGGGTCATAACGCTCGCCCACGGTCATGGGAAAACGCAGGCGATACTGTTCGTCACGGTACTCCAGCAGTTGCTGGTATTCGATTTCCACGCGTATGCTTTCACCCGGCGCGATATTGGCCAGTGAGGTGGAAAAGACATTGGGGCGTTGCTGTTCGACCAGTCCCGTCTTCCTGCCTGCAGCTTTGGCCTTTTCATAGGTTTTGCGCGCGGCGGCGCGTTCCTTGACCTGACCTTCGATAATGCGCTCGCCGATAAGCAGACGAAAATGATCAACCGCGGCCTTTTCCGGCAGCGGAAAAACATACAGACCTTCCATCCAGTAGCCGCTGTTGTTCTGAAAGCGCTGCGTCAGCCTTGTGCGGGCAATCGGGCCATTGATGCGGATGTCGACATCCGTCTGCATCTGCAGGGCTTCCATATATGCTTGAGGATTATTCATGGCGCCGGCCGCCGGCACCGCTGCCGGGTTCTGTACGCGCAACCAGACGGCGCCATGCGTGCTGTCATAGGGATTGATCCTGCCTGCGGTATTATCGATGCCGGCGTAGACGCCCTGCATGAGCAGGCCGGCCAGAATATACACACCGATAACAAACAGGCTCTTGCGCATAATCAGCAGACAATGCTGCGCCGTGATCTGGCAAAGCAGGCGCCGGCTTCTGGCGCGGCGCAGGTAAAACACGGGTAAACTGTTCATGGATATTCTCCCGGCGCAGCCGCCATCGGCCGCGCCTGTGGTGATGGCTTGGTGTGAGCGGGATTTAATGATTGCGCATACGCCTGTAACGATGGCCAACGGTAAGAATACTGTCGCCGGTAATCACCAGGTAGGCGTTGAGTAATTCCGAGAGGCGGCGAATAACGATCTTGCCGACATCGGATGACAGCAGGCGCAGGCTCTTGCGGTCGAAGTAGCAGACGATACTGCCATTGCGGTTGCGTTTGCGACTGCCATACTGGCAAAGCCAGTGGATAATCAGCGGCGGTATGCCCCGCTGCTGCGCCCTCTGCATGGCATGACGCGTCATGCGAAAACCGGAGGTCTTGCTGAAGATATTCATTGAAATCATATTGACTCCGCTCAGTGTTCTGTAGGTATCGGCATCATTGCCGGCCCGGTTGCGTTTCCTGCGCTCGGCCGGTTGCGCCATCCCTGGCGGCTGCGCAATATGCCTGCATGTGGTATTACAAGGCTGCAGTTTCATAACAGTGCGCCTAGAACTGCGCGATGGCATCGGCCGCAAGCGGGCTGATACTGCCCGGGTTTTCTGCCGCCGGTAGCCCGGTGTTCGTGGCCGACAGTGCCTGCTTCATGCTGTGCATGGAATCGGCGCTCATGCGCTCGAAGCGGATAACCACCTTGCGGTCGAAGGTATAGCCTTCAAGGTCGCCGGGGGCGGACACCATTTTCATTTCACCGTAAGCTGTGGTGATGATTCGCTCTTCAGCAACACCGGCACGGAGCAGCTGCTGGCGGACCTGCTCGACACGACTGGCCGCCAGTTCCCGGTTTTTCTCGCGATCGCCGCGACGGTCGCTGTAGCCGTCAAGATGTACTTCCAGGTCGGGCGTACTGTTTAGCAGTTGCGCAATGGCGGCCAGGCGGGCAGGGTAGAAGCTTTCCAGCGAAGCGCTGCCGGAGCGGAAATAGACATCCAGGCTGAAGTGATTTCCCAGCACCTCAAGCAGTTTCTCGCCGGTGTCATGCAGCGACGCGTCGATCAATGGTGCTGTGCTGCCCAGCCGGGCGACCTGTAGCGAGGCCTTGTCCGGATTGGCCAGCGGCTTTTCGCCGCGGTCCTGCAAGGCCTTGTCAGACGATGCTTTGTTTATGTCGGCCGTTCCGGCCAGCGTCGTGTCACCGGCTGCCAGATCATTCCGATCGGATCGGACCGGTGCGCCATAGGTATATACCTGGGGTGAGTTACCGCCCATATCGATAGTGACGGTGTAGTTTTCAAACCTGTCGCTGTCCAGGTTGTCTTCCGTGGTTCTGCGCTGGCTGGTGTCGTGATTGCGGGTTTCGTTTGCTACAATGTCCGTAACAGTGTGGCTGGCGGTATTGTCTGCTTCGATGGCCAGGGCGCGTGTGCCGAGCACGGAACCGGAATACAGACCGGCAGTCACAGTCATGGTCAGGGCCAGTTTGATGGCTTTGTTGACGGTGGATTTCTTTATCGGGTTGTTATTTGTTGATTGCATGGGTTTCTCCAGATGTTGTTAGGTTTTGTTTTATGTGTTTCCACGGTTGCCAGTATCCCGCCACGGCCGGTTTCAATCTTTGGCATGCCATGGATGAAATATGGAGAAATAATGGAGAGGCTTGCCTCTCAGGCCCGGTATGAATAAAACCATCGCCATCGTTGAGGATGACGCCGATCAGCGCCGGTACTATGCCGCGGCATTGCGCGAAGCCGGTTATACGGTGGAAGAGTACGAAGACCGGCAGCAGGCATTAAACGCTTTTGACGGGCAGCTGCCGGACCTGGCCATTCTGGATATCGCGCTTAAATCGGAAGTCGGTGGTGGTTTTGAAATCTGTCGCTACCTGCAGCAGCGCGAGCCCAAACTGCCGGTGTTGATACTGACCAGCCGGGGTGACGAACTCGACAGGATTTACGGCATGCAACTGGGCGCCTGGGATTACCAGACCAAACCGGTATCGCTGGACTTTCTGAAAGTGCGTATCGAGTCTTTGCTGCGCATCGGTGAAATTAACAGTGACAATGGAAGCAGTACCGGGCAGGTACAGTGCTTTGGTGATCTTTGCCTGAACACAAGGACCATGCAATGTTTCTGGCAGGAAACCGAGATCAATCTGACGCCGACGGAGTTTTCCATTCTGCTCGCGCTTGCCGCTTCGGATGAAGTGGTTACCCTCGATGCGCTGATCAGTGCTACCCGCCAGGGTGTTGTCGAGGAAAACACCATCAGCACCCATATTCTGCACATCCGTAAAAAGTTCAGGGCGATCGATGCCGGTTTTAACTGTATAAAAACCCGTTACGGTCTGGGCTATCAATGGTGCTGTTGATCTGCCAATGAAACTGCGTACCCGACTGCTGATCTTCAGCTCGATTTTTCTGCTGGTGCTGCCCTGGTTCGGGTTTCATTTTACCGCCAGGATCGAGCAGTCACTGCTAGAGGGGCAGGAGGAAGCGCAGTCCATGGTGGCTTCGGCCATTGCTACGGTACTGAATGGCTACACCGGTCTGTTCGATATTGCCGAGAATGCGCTTTATGTCTACCCGGTAAAGACGCTGATCGATATCGATGGTTATGACGAGGACTGGCAGGCCCTGCTGCCGCGAATGCGTGTGTATCGGGATGAAAAGGACAGGCCCGTATTTTCCCTGCTACTGGGCGATGACCCTGACTACCTCTATGCCTACCTGAAAATCAGTGACAGCCATATTGTCTATCGCAACCCGCGTTATGTGCCGCTGGATGCCAGCGACCATGTCCGCCTTGAATACCTCGATAAGAATACTCAGCGTCACCGGCTGGTGATTCTTGCCGAAGCCCAGGGCAGGGCCAGTGTCTATGAGGTGACAAAGGACTGGCGTTACTGGAAAAGCGGCAACAATATCAGTGCGGTGTATGCCTGGTGGCGTGAAACGGCCGATGGCTACGATCTTGAGCTTCGTCTGCCAAGAGACTGGGTTGAACCCAACCGGCGCCTGTCGCTCAGTGTGGTCAATGTTTTCGGCGAAAACGAGCGTTATGTCGATACCATTGTTTCCACGCATAGCAACGCGATCGACGGGCTTAACCCCCTGATGTTCCAGTCAGCTGAAATCAGCAGTGTTATCAAAAATCTGAGCGAGTCCGATTCGCGCATCTGTGTGGTCGACAGGTATCGCCGCGTGCGCGCCGTCATCGGCGGGCAGAAGGTACAGATCCCTTTATGCAATAACATTGACAGGGTCAGTGAAAAACTGGTCAACAGGGCTCTGCAGGGGCAGACACAGGTCAGCCGTTTGCAAAGGGAAGGAGAAACCCTGATCGTTGCCGCGCACCCGGTCAGTAATGAGGGTAAAATCATCGGTGCTGTGATGGTCAGCAAGAACAGCCGGCAGATACTGGCCATGCAACGCGATACCCTGATGGAGATCGCCCTGGCCAGTCTGGGGCTGTTTGTTCTGGTCTTTGCCAGCCTGCTGTTTTTCAGTTCCTGGCTGGCTTACCGGATCAATCGCCTGCAGAAGGAGGCGACCGGCCTGATCGATGCCAGTGGCCGTTTTGTGCGCGAGGTGGAATTTTCCGACAGCCACCGGAAAGACGAAATCGGCGAGCTGGCGCGCAGTTTTTCCCGTCTGCTCGACAGGCTGAACAGCTATACCCGTTTTCTGGAAACCGTGCCACGCATGCTGCGCCATGAAATTCTCAATCCCGTCAATACTATCAGCATGTCCCTGCAGAGCATGCCGGGTGAAAGCGCGCCCAAACCGCTGCAGACGGCGGGCGCGGCGGTGACCCAGTTGCAGCTTATCGTATCGAAACTGACCGAGGCGGCCAGCATCGACGAGGCCCTGTCACAGGACGCAATGGAAGTCATCGATATAGCCGCGCTGCTGGCTGAATACGTGGAAAACTCGCAACTGAAGCACCCGCAGGCAAACTTGTGCTATTCGGGCAGGACAAAGGGGGTTTATATTCGGGCGAATGATATTAGAATGGTGCAGCTGCTGGACAAGATCAAGGACAATGCGCTGGATTTTTCCCGACCGGGATCGCCAATCTGTTTCGCGATTGATGTAAATCATGGCGGTTATGTGCGGATTACGATAAAAAACGAAGGCGAAACCATCGTCGAAGAACAGCTGAGCCTGCTGTTTCAGGGTATGATGTCGCAGCGAACAGAAAAGACCGGTCAGCCGCACCTGGGCATTGGTCTGTATGTCGCGCACCGTATCAGTCGTTTCCATCAGGGCAAACTGACAATTGCCAATCGTGAAGATGGCAGCGGCGTGGTGGTAATACTGGAGCTGCCGCTGGCTGAAAGGGCGGCGGCAGAAAAGACAACAAGCGAGAGAACAGAATGACAGAGAAGAAAATAGTGCCGGTAAGCATTGCCATACTCACCGTTTCCGACAGCCGTACCGAGGCCGATGATACTTCCGGCGACGCCCTGGTGGAACGCCTGACTGCGGCCGGGCATACCCTGGTGGAAAAGATCATCTGTCCGGATGACAAATACAGGATACGCGCCCTGGTGTCCGCCTGGATTGCCGACCCGGATGTTGACGTGGTGATCAGTACCGGTGGCACCGGCCTGACCGGGCGTGATATAACGCCGGAAGCGGTACAGCCCCTGTTCGACAAGGAGATAGAAGGCGTGGGCGAACTGTTCCGCCTGGTTTCCTACGAGGAGATCGGTACCTCGACCATTGCCTCGCGCTGTATCGGCGGTGTTGCCAATGGCACCTTTGTTTTCTGCCTGCCGGGTTCCACCGGCGCCTGCCGCACCGGCTGGGACAAGGTGATCGGGCCGCAGCTGGATTGCAATACCCGGCCCTGTAATATTGTGGCACTAATGCCGAGGCTTCTGGAAAAATAATTTTTCCAGAAGCAGTGAATAACTAATAGTGAATAGTGAATAGTGAAAAGTATTAAAACGGTTTCGGGTGATTGTTGCGCTACGCCGGGTTTGATGTCGGTTGAACAGGCGATTGATAATATTCTGTCGCAGGCTGTGCCTGTGGCCGAGTCTGAGAATGTGGCTATTCTTGATGCGCTGGGGCGGGTGCTGGCCGAGGATCTTTGCTCGGGGATTGATGTTCCCGGTTATGACAACAGCGCCATGGACGGTTATGCCGTGCGCAGTGAGGACTGTCAGCAGGCGGGCGTGAGCCTGCCGGTGTCGCAGCGGATTCCGGCCGGCGCTACGGGCAGCGAACTTCAACCGGGAACAGCGGCGCGAATTTTTACCGGGGCGCCGGTACCGCCGGGCGCCGATGCCGTGGTCATGCAGGAGCTGTGTGAGGCCGACGGTGACAGCGTCACCATCAATACCGTTGTTAAAGCCGGAAGCAATGTGCGCCGCGCCGGTGAGGATATCAAAAACGGCGCTGTGGTGTTACAGGCCGGCAAAAAACTGCGTGCGCAGGAGCTGGGCCTGCTGGCTTCCGTCGGCCTGGCTGAGTTTCCGGTCAGGCGCAAGCTGAAAGTAGCCATCTTTTTCACCGGCGATGAAATCGTCACGCCGGGTCAGCCGCTGCAGCCCGGACAGATCTACAATTCCAATCGCTACACGCTGAACGGCCTGTTGCAGGCAATGAACTGCGAGATTATCGACCTGGGCATTGTTCCCGACACACTGGAGGCGACACTGGAAGTGCTGAAAGAAGCCGCCAGCTGTGCCGACCTGGTGATTACTTCCGGTGGTGTATCGGTAGGTGAAGAGGATTATGTGCGCATTGCCCTGGAGCAGCTCGGTGAGCTGTCGATGTGGCGCATTGCCATGAAGCCGGGCAAGCCGGTGGCGTTCGGCAGGGTGGGTGATACCCTGTTTATGGGTCTGCCGGGCAATCCGGTGTCGGTGTTCGTGACCTTTCTGCTGTTTGCCCGTGGTCTGATCCTGAAAATGCAGGGCTGTGACGACGTCAGGCCCAAACCGGTTTCGGTTACCGCAGGTTTTGACTGGCCTTCGGTCAAACGCCAGGAATACCTGCGCGTGAAGCTCGAGGTCAAAGACGGGCAGGCC
>DRLE01000247.1 GCA_011051475.1 Gammaproteobacteria bacterium | reverse complement strand
GGGCAAGTAAATGAATAAAATTCTGAATTATCTATTAAGTGGCTTCTTTGTCTATATTGTGGTTGTTGCCTGTTCTGACAGTCCAGAAAGTGCACCGGAGCCAGACAGAAAACCGGTTATCACTATTCTGGGCGATAACCCGGTGACGGTTGCATTGAACAGTGAATATATTGATGCTGGTGCAACAGCGAGTGATTCCGAGGAAGGAGATATCACTAATAGAATTGTGGTTGTCAACTCAGTGAATACAAGTGAGCTGGGTACCTATACGGTAACCTATACCGTGGAAAACAATATTGGTCAATCGGCTACCGAAGTACGTACCGTAAATGTTGTGAATAATTCCGCTCCGGTTATTACACTGGAAGGTCCTTCTATTGTTACTGTCCCTTTGGGTGAGCCCTATGTTGAATTTGGGGCTACTGCCTATGATGCCGAAGACGGTGATATCTCGGCAAATATTGTGATTGACAGTAGCGGTGTTGATACCTCTGTCGTGGGTAACTATTATGTGTATTACAATGTGAAAGACAGTAGTGGTATTGCCGCACAGGAAGTGACGCGTGATGTTGTCGTTACTTCTACTGAGCTTTTCTAGGGAACCTCTGAATAACTCTGAATGAAGCAGATTGTGTACAGCTTGTGTGAGAACAAGGCAAAGTTTGCAGCGAATAGCCAGCTATTTGCAAGAACTTTAACGCCGTTATCGCATAAGCTGTACATAAGATGCGATTTCACGAGTTTTTCAGAGGTTCCCTAGCACTAGTGCACCAGACAATGGCTATGACACTCTGTGCTCGGGCAGCAATTGATATCGACTGCTTAGCAGGGTAGCTCAGGTGTGAAGAATATGGCTTGCTGTTGGGTTTGATTTTGACGTCATGTGTGTAACTTATTGATTTATATGCAATAGCATTGACTCCAGATAATACTTGACTGTTTCACTAGGTATTTGTACAATTACCTACTAATTTAGTCAGGAATTATTTGGAGTATAGCCATGCGTTTATCAACAAAAGGTCGTTACAGTGTAACCGCCATGCTGGATCTCGCGATACATGATAAAGCCGGTCCGGTAACGCTGGCGGATATTTCCCAGTGCCAGGGCATTTCCCTTTCCTATCTCGAACAGCTGTTTGCCAAGCTGCGCAAGGCAGGCCTGGTCAAGGGTGTGCGCGGTCCCGGTGGTGGTTACCGCCTGGCGCGTCCCGCCGCTGAGATCAGCATTGCCGAGATCGTCTGTGCCGTCGATGAAAATGTCGATGTGACCCGCTGCAAGGGCGAGGGTAATTGTCAGAACGGCGATAAGTGTCTGACCCACGAGCTGTGGACCAATCTCAGCAAGAAGCTGCATGATTTCCTGTCCGGCATTACCCTGGCGCAGTTTGTTGACCGCCCGGGCATTCCCGAACTTTCCATGCAGCGTGATAAAATGATCGGTCGATTCATCCTGGCGAAAAAGCAGGCGGCGGTACTCAACCAGAGTGGTTTCAATAATCGCCTGTCTGTTGCAGGTACTAATAAATTAATGCGTCCGGGCCGTTAAACCCGGAAGTTTAAAGAGGTAGAAAATCATGGCATATGGTGAAAAAGTTCTGGATCATTACGAAAACCCGAGGAATGTCGGCAGTTTCGATGATGATGAAAATGTCGGCACCGGCATGGTCGGCGCGCCGGCCTGCGGTGACGTTATGCGTCTGCAGATCAAGGTCGATGATAACGGTGTGATCGAAGACGCGGTGTTCAAGACCTACGGTTGCGGCAGCGCGATCGCTTCGAGCTCGCTGCTGACCGAATGGGTAAAGGGCAAGACCCTGGATGAGGCCAAGGCCATCAAGAACACCGAAATCGCCGAAGAACTGGCGCTGCCGCCGGTAAAAATCCATTGCTCGGTACTGGCCGAAGACGCCATTAATGCGGCGATCGAGGACTATAAAAAGAAGAACGGCTAAGGTTGGCTGTTATTCGGTGAAAAAGCCCGCTCAGGCGGGCTTTTTTGTGCCTGTGTTTTTTTGCCGCAAAGGTCGCAAAAGGCGCAAATATCTGTTGTCTGTCACCCTGAGCGTAGTGCAGCGAAGTTGAAGGGTTTTGTATGCTGCACATGAGGTATTGTTTACCAGACCCTTTAACTTTATCTGAATGACTGCAATATAAAATGCTTTTTTTGCGTTCTTTCGCGTATTTTGCGACCTTTGCGGCAAAAGATTTCTGAACAACAGGAAGCAAAGCCACTTTCGCAATTGGGGAAAAAAACCACCCGATCAGGTATAATACCCGGCTTTGTTACTACCGAGGAAGTCCCGTGCTTGAGTCCTATCGCCAACATGTTGCTGAACGTGAAGCCGAAGGTCTGCCGCCGCTGCCGCTGAATGCGGAGCAGGTCGCGCAGCTGATTGAACTGATTAAGAATCCACCGGCCGGTGAAGAAGAATTTTTAATGGAGCTGCTGGTGCACCGCGTTCCCCCGGGTGTCGATCAGGCCGCCTATGTCAAGGCCGCGTTTCTGGCCGATGTGGCCAAGGGCAATACCAGCGTTGATCTGATTGACCCGGTGCGCGCCACCGAAATCCTCGGCACCATGCTGGGCGGCTATAATATCCAGCCGCTGATCGACCTGCTCGATAATGACACCACGGCCGATGCTGCTGCCCAGGCGCTTTCTCACACCCTGCTGATTTACGACGCTTTCCATGATGTTGCCGACAAGGCAAAAGACAATGAGGCGGCCGCCAAGGTTGTGAAATCCTGGGCCGATGCCGAGTGGTTTACTTCAAAGCCGCCACTGGCCGAAGAAATTACCGTTACCGTATTCAAGGTGCCGGGCGAGACCAATACCGATGACCTGTCACCGGCCACCGAAGCCTGGAGCCGTCCGGATATTCCGCTGCACGCCAAATCCATGCTGGTCAACAAGATGGACGACCCGCTGGGCACTATCGAAAAGCTGAAGGAAAAGGGCCATCCCATCGCCTATGTCGGTGATGTGGTCGGTACCGGTTCCTCACGCAAGTCCGCAATCAACTCCGTGCTCTGGCATATGGGCGAGGATATCCCTTATGTGCCCAACAAGCGTGAGGGTGGGGTGATCCTCGGTGGCAAGATCGCGCCGATTTTCTTCAATACCGCGGAAGACTCCGGCGCGCTGCCGATCGAGTGTGATGTGTCCGCCATGGAAACCGGTGATGTGATCCGTATCCGTCCCTATGATGGTCTGATCCTCAATGAGGCCGGCGAGGAGATCTGCAAGTTCTGTTTAAGCCCGGCGACCATGGCCGATGAAGTGCGCGCCAATGGCCGTATTCCGCTGATTATCGGCCGTGGCCTGACCGACCGCGCGCGTGAGTTTCTCGACATGGGGCCGTCGGATATTTTCCTCAAGCCGCAAACCGGCGT
>DRLE01000246.1 GCA_011051475.1 Gammaproteobacteria bacterium | reverse complement strand
GGGAACGGTACAGACCGCCCATTTCCTTTTCGTGGCTTTCAGCCTGTTGCCGGGTTTTATCGTCCAGGGCAGCCAGACCGCCGCGAACTTCCTCGATCAGCGAAGAAATCTGCCTGTCACGGACTTCCCGCTCGGCATTCATCTGCGCGACCAGGGTTTCCACCACGGGAAGTACCGTGGTATCGGCAGGCGCCGATGCTTTTTCTGCGCTCGGGCTTGCGGCTGATGATTTGCTGGTCGTAGCTTTTTTGGCCGTAGATTTTTTGACAGCTGCCTTTTTCACTGCCGCTTTTTTTGCCGCAGTTTGTTTAGTACCGGCCTTTTTAGCCGGTGCTTTTTTAACCGGCGCCCTGGTCGATGCGGTAATCCCGGCTTCTTCTATGCCAGTGCGCCCTTCAGACTTCTCTGAAGCCTGCGCGGTGTCCTGCGTGCTCGCTGGCGTTGTCTGTGAAGCCGGTTTGGCTCCCTTGTCGTTTGTTTCAGTTTTATCATCCGCCATGGTGGGTATCCGTGTCGAGTAGCGGCCCGTTCAGATGCCGGCAGGCATAACAGGCCGTAAATTAAAAAGGTTGATTTTGGCGCATTTAGGATAAGCGTTTAATTATATACTAATGCGCGCGGAATGAAACACCGAAGAAAACGGCCCGAAAACAGGAATCCGGGCTAACCCAATTGCGGCAGAAGCCGGCGGCGCAGGGGCCGCAGGGCCAGGATCAGCAACAAAATGGCGCTGGACCAGGCGACGATTTCAGGGAGCATGGCATGCGCTTCACTAAGCCGTGCCTGGATCTGCCAGCCCTGCCAGGCCAGCAGCCACTCCAGCATCAGCCCCATAATCAGACTTAAAGCCGACAGGCCAACCAGGTATACCACGGTAACCTTCAGCCCCAGCTGCTGCTTCAGCACGACAAAGCTGGCAATATTGGTGGCAGGCCCCACCAGCAGGAAAATCAGCACCGCGCCAGGCGATACCCCGGCCAGCAACAGGCCGGCGGCAACCGGCGTAGAGGCGACGGCGCAGATATACATGGGAACCCCCACCACCAGCATAATCAGCATGGCGCTCAGCCCCCCGCCCCACTGCGCCAGCCAGCCCGGCGGAATGAATGTCATCATAATGCCGGCCAGCACAATACCGATGGCCAGCCATTTTGAAAGATCATCCAGCAGTTCGGCCCCGGCAAAGGACAGCGCCTTGAAAAAACGTCCCTGAAAAAAGCCGCTTTGTTCGGGCCTGGCACCTCCACTGCTACAGCAACTGCTGCCGCTTTCTGTCGTAGCAGTCACGCTGGAGCAACAACTGTCTTCGCCCTTCTGTGCAGAAGAACAGCAGCTGGTGGTAACCGCCTGTGCTTCACTCTCTACGGGAACGGTGTGATCCGGCACCAGGGTAGTCAGCAGGCCGGTGCCAATGGCATTGAACAGCGCGGCAACAGGCCGGAAAATGGCCATCACAGGCCCCATCAGAGCATAGGTCACCGCAATGGAATCAAGGCTGGTTTCCGGCGTGGAAATGAGGAAAGCCACGGTGGCTTCCTTCGAGGCGCCGGCGCGACGCATGCCGATAGCCGCCGGCAGCACACCGCAGGAACACAATGGCAGAGGCGCGCCAAACAGGGCCGCGCGGAAAATCGAGGCAATACCCTTACCGCCGACCCAGCGTTTCATAGTGGCCTCGGAAATAAAGGACTTGATCAACCCCGCGGCCAGCAGGCCCAGCAGCATCCAGAAGGCCGTATCCAGATACACCAGCCAGATATTATTCAGCAACTGAACAGGGAGGGAATATTCTGAACTCATGCGCGCCTTCCGCAAAAAGCATAAAGTTTAGCCGAAAAAAAGCAATATGGTTACAACTTACAGGTTTAACCCGTTTCTCGCCATGAACACGCCGGCCGCTTGCACCCGATTCAAACCGTATCTCGCGACAGCTGAAATCGGCAGTTGAATTCTGCCCCTGAACAGGTAAAACTGCATGTCCTGCCACTCAATACAACCCCGGACTGTAATCCACAACGGTAAATACCATGTCTACTATCCTGCCTTTTCTTGTTGTGATCGGCCATATGCAGGTTGCACAGCCCGTAATTATTGAAACCCCCGAGCTGCATGTCGAATTCACCCCGCGTACACCCAACCAGATGATGTCTTTCTACGAGGCACGCGGCTTTCCTGCCGAGATGCGTAATCTATTAGAAAAGCAGTGCTTTATTACCGTCGGCATAACCAATACCAGCAATACCAGAATCTGGCTGGACCTTAGCCGCTGGGAATTTTCCATAAATGGAAAAACTGTTACGCCCAGGCCGCGCGATAGCTGGAAAGAGCGCTGGCAGGCAATGAACATTCCGCTAAGCAAACAGTCCACCTTTCGCTGGACCCTGATTCCCGACACACTGGACTATCTGCCCGGCGAGCGCGAGGGCGGTAATCTGGTACTGCCGTTTACACCGGGCTACTTCAGTCTTACCGCCCGCTTTGCCACGGGTAAGGACAGGCAGGGAAAAACCATTACCATAAAAACCGACAAACTCTACTGCGCGGAAGACGCGCCTGTTGAGGAAGGCGAGCCATGATAAACCGATCAACCATTTTCCTGCTGCTTGTTCTTATCAGTGCAGGCTGCTTGCCGGCAGGCAGTTACGCCGCCGACCTCAAGGCTGCGGATCTAAAAACCGCTGACCTCAGGCCGCCCTTTGGTATTCGTGCTTATGATATCGGCAGGGCCACTGATTTCAGCCTGCCGGACATTGATGGCGAGATATTCAGGCTTGACCAGACCCGAGGCAAATGGGTATTCCTGCATTTCTGGGCCAGCTGGTGTGGCCCCTGCCGCAAGGAAATGCCTTCCATACAAAAGCTGGCGGACACCATGAAAGACCAGCCCTTTGCCATCGTTATGGTCAATACAGCGGAAGACGAGGACACCATTTTTACGTTTCTCAGTGCCATTGATGTCGAGCTGAACAGCCTGATGGACAGCGATGGCCTGGTAACCGAACAGTGGAAACCTCGCGGCCTGCCGACGACGTTTCTCATCAACCCGCAGGGCGAGGTAAAATACCAGGCCATTGGCGGCCGTGACTGGGCAAAGGATGAATACATAAAATTTATCAGGCAACTGCTTCATACCGGCAAATAATCACGTTTACCAGTCACCGGCGAAAGCATCACAAACCCTTTGCAGATTTCAGAAAACCATCTCCATAAGACGCTTGCGCGTATTACTGTCCGCCTTTCTGATTATCACGAAGTCCGCATGTTTTGCCGCATCACCTGCCTCGATGGCGCGACGATCCAGCTTGATACCCCACATCGGTTCGATACGATCAGGCAGAAACGAATAACGTATATCGACAATCATATACGGCTCCTGTGTACTGAGCGCCAGATAGCCATCAGAGAACCAGCTGAAGCGCTTTATATCTTCAGCCTGCTGACTGTCAGCGGGTAGCCAGGGGAAATCACGTTTAGTATCCAGCTTCTGGATCGATGTACCGAAAAAGTAGCGAGGCTTGCCAGACAACTTTACCGCATCCACATAGTAGCGACCGTCATATTCATACATCAGTTTCCACACCCGGCGGTTACCGAAACTGGGTTTTACCCGAACGCGCTCGGGCTGATGCAGTCGCTGAACGGCCAGCTCATTCAGCATTTCAAGCGCCTGTTGCCGGGGGAAATAACCGGCAGCCAGGTATAACACCGCATAGGCAAATGCTGCTCTTGCCAGCCATACACGCTGTTTGAAAGCCGCCAGCACCACCAGTAGCAGTACCGGCAGGGTAAACAGCGGATCGACAATAGACACCACGTTCCAGGCAATCCGCGCATTGGAAAAGGGCCACAACAGCTGGGTGCCATAGGATGTACAGGCATCGAGCAGGCCATGCGTGGCAAAGCCGGCAAAGGAGAAAAGATAGATCTGTCTAAAACTTAAGCCGCTGCCCTTTCGGAACCACCTGATCCAGAAAAAAAACACCAGGGCACAGATCAGGGCGCCGACAGGAATAAAGGCCAGCGAATGCGTAAACTGGCGATGAAATTCGAGAAACAGCAGCGGATCGGTCTTCGACTGGATCAGCACATCCAGGTCGGGCGCCATACCCGCCAGGGCGCCGATAAGCAGGGCGTTTTTCTGTTGTTTTGCCTTTGCCAGTGACTGTGAAAGACTGGCGCCGAGTACGGCCTGTGATAGCGGATCCATTATAAGGGGCGGAGTGAACAAGCCGGGGTAGTCATATACCAAAGAGATTATAGCAAAGCCCGGGGCGCGCCATTATAATTGCGCGATGATTGATGAAAAAGTATTTGCCGAAATTTCACTACAAATCGGCCTGACCCTGGGCATCGCTTACATGCTGTTTATTGTCTACAAGCTGGGCAAGGATTCCAAGGCCGGGCGCTTTGGTATGATGGTCCTGTTTATTGGCCTGGGACTGGGTATATTCGGCTTTGTCGCCAAATATTTTATCAAGCTGTATCTGGCATCGAATGTTTGATTGTTAACTATTCAATCGTTATTGGCCGCAAAACACGCAAACAGCGCGAAAAAAACATTGAAAACAATCCTGCTTACGCGGTTTTGACATCCTTCGGCTACGCTGCGCTTTGCTCAGGATGACAGGCGTAGCATTCGCATGCTTTGCGGCAAACGACTGTTTCAGCAGGTTTTGATCAGCTCCGCGATTTCCGGCTTGCATGATCCGCAGTTGGTGCCGGCCTGACAGGCCTTGCCAACGGCTTCGACATCGCCGGCGCCGGCCTGCACTGCCTTGCAGATGGTTTTCTCACCCACATTGAAACAGGCGCAGATAATCCGGCCCACATCCTCCACATCCGCCGGTGGCGTGCCCTGCAGGATACCGGCGCGCTCGCGCGGACTGATTTCCTCTTTCTGGAACAGACTGATCAGCCAGTCGCGCGGCGGCAGCAGAATGGACGAGTCGATAAAGATAACACTGTCGAGTTTTCCGCCGACAAAACGCGCGGCGCGGTAGTGCCCGTCGGCCTTGTCGTAGAACTCGGCCCACTCCTCACCCTCTTCATAATTGAGCAGGGTCTTGGCGTGCAGCGCCCAGTCTTCCGGCGTGTCCTGGCCGGCGATTTCGTAACGCCAGAAACCGCGGCCGCGCGAACGCGCCCAGTAACGTGAATACTTCAGCGCCGGTTTTTCCCTGGAAATAATAAAGCCGTACCAGCTGGCCTTGCAGGGCTCAACACGGGCCACCGCATGCTTGAACTCGGGCTGACCGGAAACGGGATCGCACACGGCCGGGATCAGGGTGTCGACCCTGGCCTGCGAGGCGAACTGCGCGTTCCAGTGCATGGGCACAAAGATACTGCCCGCTTGCTGGCGCTCGCTAACGCGAACGCGCACATAGATTTCATGCCCGAGCTGACTGCTAACCAGCGCCAGACTGGCATCAGCCAGACCATAACGCGCCGCATCATCCGGGTGGATTTCGACGAAGGGCTCGATGCGGTGTGCCGACAGGCGAGGTGACATGCCGGTGCGGGTCATGGTGTGCCACTGATCGCGCACCCGGCCGGTATTGAGCACCAGCGGATATTCCTGTGACGGTTTTGCTGCCGGTGGTTGCGGCCGAATGGCGATAAAACGCGCCCGCCCGTCCGGCGTACTGAAACGGCCATCGGCATACATCGGCGGGGTATCGGTGACGGTCTTATCAAGCGCCGGCCACTGTGTGGGTGGCAGCTTGTTGTATTCGTGCAGACTCAGATCGACCATGGCCGGCAGTTGCAGCCTGCGCGCCCGGTTCTGCTCATGGTCTTTTTTATAACAGGTCAGTTTTGCGTATTCATCGAAAATATCCGCCGCCGAGCGATAGTCGAACGCCTCACCAAAACCCATGACCTGCGCGAACTCGGTAAAAATCTGCCAGTCGTGTTTGGCCAGGCCCGGCGGCGTAAGAAAGGGACGCTGGCGGGAGATGCGCCGCTCGGAGTTGGTCACCGTGCCGTCGCGCTCACCCCAGGTGGTAGCAGGCAGGCGCACATGCGCCAGCTTCGCGGTATCGGTTTCGCGCACACAGTCGGAAACCACCACCAGCTCGCAGTTCTCCAGCGCGGCTTTTACCCTGTCGGCATCCGGCATGCTCACCACCGGATTGGTGGCAATAATCCACACCGCCCTGATTTTACCCTCGGCGATGGCATCGAAACTGTCAATCGCCTTCAGCCCCGCCCTGCTCGCCAGCTTATCGCTCTGCCAGAACCCGGCCACTATCTCGCGGTGCTGCGGATTGTCGATTTCCATGTGTGCCGCCAGCTGGTTGGCCAGGCCGCCGACCTCGCGCCCGCCCATGGCATTGGGCTGGCCGGTCAGTGAAAACGGTCCCATGCCCTTGCGCCCGATGCGCCCGGTGAGCAGGTGACAGTTGATAATACTGTTGATCTTGTCGACGCCGCTGCTGGACTGGTTTACCCCCTGCGAGAATACCGTCACCGTGCGCTCGGTGCGGGCAAACAGTTTATAGAACTGCTCGACCTCTTCCTCGCTCAAACCGCAGGCGCTGGCCACCGTGGCAATGTCCGGCGATGACGCGCGCGCCGCCTGCAGCGCCTCTTCCATGCCGCTGGTATGCGCCTGGACAAACTGGCTGTTGGTTTCGCCGACACTGTCGAGATAAACCAGCAGGCCGTTAAACAGGATGCCGTCGGTGCCGGGGCGCACGGACAGATGCAAATCACTGATATCGGCCGTCTGTGTGCGGCGCGGATCGATGCTGACAATCTTTACCGCCGGATTCTCCTGCTTGCTCTGCGCCATGCGCTGGTACAGCACCGGATGGCACCAGGCGGTATTGGTGCCTGCCAGCACGATTAGCTGGGCGCGCTCAAGATCATCGTAATTGCAGGGCATGACATCTTCGCCAAAGGCGCGCTTGTAGGCGGCCACCACCGATGACATGCACAGGCGGGAATTGGTATCGATATTGGCGCTGCCGATAAAGCCCTTCATCAGCTTGTTGGCCACATAGTAATCTTCGGTCAGCAACTGGCCGGACACGTACATGGCCACGGCATCCGGACCATGCTCGTTGATAACGGCCTTGAATTTCGCCGCGATATGCGCGTAGGCCTGCTCCCAGCTGACCTGCTCCCCCTCGATTTCCGGATACAGCAGACGCTCGGAAAGATACACGGTTTCACCCAGGGCAGAACCCTTTGAGCAAAGACGGCCATAGTTGGACGGATGCTCCGGATCGCCCTTCACCTCCACACGGCCGTTTTCGTGCATGGTGGCGATCACACCGCAGCCGACGCCGCAGTAGGGGCAGGTGGTTTTTGTGGTTATTGTGGTCATGGTTTTGCTGGATGTGCCATGTTTTTATTTGCTGTGCATTATATAGGGATCGGCCTGGTCAGGCGAAGTGCTTTGGCATTTTATCTTGTGAGGACGGTGTGTTTTATTAACACTGATGATTCATTTTGGTCGTTTTTCTTTTTATCTTTTTGACGCTGCTAGTTCGTGTTTCGCTCTGACAGCGAGTTACTCTTTTTTCAACAGCAAAAAAAGAGTAACCAGAAAAATGCCGCCACTGCAGGCGACGCCCCCTTGCAAAAGCGGCAAGGGGGTACCCGCTGAACCGGGCCTTTTGATTTTGCAACGCGCCTGAACTCACGCCAAAAGACGGCGCTCAGACAGCAGGCGCTAAAGGCAGAAAAATAAAAAGACCCGGTTCAGCGGCTTGCCTGAGGTGGATTAAAAGCGAAAAAAACAAAAACCTTGGGGCTCATTGGAAACTGTGGGAGCGGACAATTCCGCGAATGCAGCACTCGCTGCAGGTTCTGGTTCGCGGAATGAATTCCGCTCCTACAAGTTCTACATTACAGGCTCACATCTATGTCTATGAATAAAGGGTATTAACCAAACCTGCCGGAAACGCTATCGCTTATTCCGGCCTACAAAAACTTGATAAGTCATCCGCTTTTGCTTTTCTCCCGCCTCAGACAAGCCGTTGTTTTGCTGGTCTTGTCAGGCCTGTCTTTAGCGCCTGCTGTCTGAGCGCCGCCTTTTGGCGTGAGTTCAGGCGCGTTGGCCTGGCAAGAGCAGTAAAACAACGGGAACCCTCGCGCCTTGTGCGAGGGCGCAGTCTGCAGCGGCGGCATTTTTCTGGTTACTCTTTTGTTGCTGCTGACTAAATTTGCAGGAGCAAATTTGAACAGGCGTAGCCTGGCCCGAAGGGTGGATTACAGGGATGTAATCCATACAAAAGAGTAACTCGCCGTCAGGGCGAAACCCGAACTATCAACACCAAAAAGATCAAAAGAAAACCACCCCGAACCCCACAAAAAAGCCCCCTGAAAAGAACACTACCCTACGGTTGCTTTACACAAAAATACAAGTATAATCATATCTTTAAAAGCGGTAGCCATGGCT
>DRLE01000245.1 GCA_011051475.1 Gammaproteobacteria bacterium | reverse complement strand
CCGCCACTGGCAATGATCAGGCCGTCATTGCCCACCTCGCCATTATCCGTTTCCACAATGCGGCCGCCCTCACGCAGGCCGGTAACGCTGCCCTGGTGATAGTTGACCTTCATGCGACGGAAAAAATTATCCAGTGGAACAATAATATCTTCACGTTTGCGCAGGCCCGAGGGTATCCAGATCAGGCTGGGCAGGTAATGCAGTTCAGGGCGTGGCGCGATCAGGGTAATCTCGCAGTTTCTGTCCAGTTTGCGCAGCTGGCGTACGGCCGTCAGGGCGGCGAAGCCGGCGCCGATAATCGTAATTCTTTTCATAACAATACACTCCTGTGTGATGCCTTATTAAATATTAATAATTGCTAATATAGTATCCCGAAATACGATTTTAAATACTCAATCAGTACAGGGAAATAAACCAAACAGATTATGGCCGGCGTCAGGGTTTGCGCAGCAGGTCAACCCGGATTGGCATCAGGAAGTTCGCGCCATCATCGCTCATATGCGCCTCGAACTTCGCCTTGACCTCATTAAAAAGCGCATCATCCAGCGAATGCTGGCTGTGTGTAGCCTTTATGGTGTTGTTTTCGAATTCGGCGAAGTTTTCAAAACGCATCGGCGCATTGAAAAACACCTCTTCCACCAGCTCAAACAGCCCCTCATCCACGGCCTTCTTTACGGCGGCAAAAGCCGCCTCGCGAACCTTCTGCTCGTCGTGAAACAGGCGCAGAATCTCGTTGAAATCACCGGCGAACACCGGCTCGGAAATATAGGCCAGACCGCCGGGTTTGAGCACCCGCCTGATTTCCTGCATGGCCCGGTCCATCAGCTCCAGCGGTACATGGTGCAGCGATTTGAACATAAACACCACATCGACAGAGGCATCCTCCAGTGGAATCGCCTCTGCCCCGGCCAGGTCGAAGCGGACATTGGGCAGATCATCGATCTGCAGGTTCTTCTCATGGGCAATTTCATCGACTTCCAGCGCTGTCACCCGGCGGCCTTCGCCACCGGTGGCGATATCCCGGGTAATCATGGCGCTGCCGCAGCCGAGCTCCAGGATATGTTTGTTATCCAGATCCAGCAGCCGGTTGTAGATGTCGGCTTCCGGGCAGCTGGTGGTAATTGTGTCTGATGAAATTTTCATAATCGTTTTGTCGAAAACACCATAAGTTTATACGGTGTACGCTGAAGGTTCAGGCAACTGTATCATGCGCCAGTGCACTGCCGCTGTCTTCTATTCTGCCGGTGGCCTGGCTGATTTCCTCGGCGGTAAATGACAGGCCGTAGGCCATGGAGAGACGGTCGTAGGCATCGGCCGGCAGGTGTTCGGCCAGCAGGTCGTCGGGCGGGTTAAGCCGGACCGAGCGGATTCGGTGTGGCGGCGTCTTGTTTTCGTGACTGTGGATAATGCTTTGCACGATTTCCAGTCGCGCCCCGCCGCCATAGACAAAGGTCGGCACGCCGGCCTCCCAGCTGACGGATTCCGGGCAGTGTTCCCTGCGGGTCTCATCCAGCACGCGGTTGATCAGGCGGGCGACATCGCCGCTGTAGAGGGCATCGGCGAAACGCACTTCTTTTTCGCTCAGGTCATGCGCCTGTGCGAATGTGGCCAGATCGGGAATATCCCTGAACAGATTGATGTCATCATCGGGCAGTTTCAGGTTTTCATAACGCCGGTTAAGCATGTAGTCGACACCAAAGGGTTCGATAGCGCAGGTATACAGCCTGCAACGGTTTCTGGCATTGATATCCGCCGGTTTTTCCACCGCAAAGGTTGCAATATTGATGGTGCTTGCGCCAATATCAATCAGCATATGCAGGTCCAGATCACAGCGCGGTGAATGCACATAGCCGCAGATCTGCCCGCAACAGCCGGGGAAGGTATGGATGGCATCACGACTGATCAGCCTGGCGCGATACACGGCGGGAAACGAGGCAAAGGCACTGTCATCGATGCCCATATACTGGCGTACCCGTTTCAGCGTCACGGGACCGGGCAGAACGCTTAAGGTCCACGCGGTATGCAACACCTGTCTGAAGGTTTCGGAAAGCTCGGCATTGTCGCCGGAGTCTTCCCGGTTATCTTCCGGCAATCCGGCATTCACCGACCAGGACAGCTGGCAGTGGCCGTATCGGTCAGCGTAGCGTTTCAGCAGCCATTCACGGCTGGCACGAAATACCAGCGCCAGGTAGGCGGCAATACGCAGCAGGTCTTCGTAATTATAGTTGCGTGCAATCAGTGGAAACTTGAGGTTCTCGCGGCAGTCATCGGCTTCCAGCGCCGAAACCAGGCGGCAGTGACCATCTTTGACCTGCAGAATG
Organism: Gammaproteobacteria bacterium; assembly: GCA_011051475.1. GTDB lineage: Bacteria > Pseudomonadota > Gammaproteobacteria > SZUA-229 > SZUA-229. The sequence goes on along the minus strand of DRLE01000245.1, from coordinate 4,439 downwards.
GTTGGCAGCAGGTAGGGATTGCCCGGCTGCGCCAGCGCGTCAAAAGGCACGGCGTATTTCACCCGGTTATCGCCGATAACAACCCTGGTAAAAGCGGCACCAAAGTCCAGGCCGATGACCAGGTGCTTGCTGGTAACCGCTTTGTGACGATACGGTGTGTCGTTTGCCGGCATCACCGGCGTGTACCCGTTAAAACTTTCATAGAACCCCCATTATCACATCACCGCCTGGCCGATATGCCCGCAGGCGTGATAGACCCCGGCTATCCTGTATCGTTGTTATGGTGGATTTCGCCGGTTTTTCAAACAGTATACCTAATTTTAGATATGACTGTGAATGGGAATTTTACGCGATTCTTTCAATAAAACCGTGGGGCTCTGCGCCAGCATATCGACAAGCGGATAGACATACGTTCTGTTCAGCGGTTGAACTGCCTTAAAAACCGCCAGGCTTCACGGGTCGCCTCCAGATCATGGTTTTGATTGCCGACAATCAGGCGCCCCAGAAAACCGATTTTATGGCTGACAGACGGCAGGTTATGGCCGCCACCGCGTACTTCATAAAACCACACGGGCTGGCCGCCGGCTGCGGCGGGATAAATTGAACGCATAATAATACTGTCATCTTCGCGATCAATATCGGCAAGCTGACGACTTTGTACCCGGCCGGCATCGGCGCGGTTCACCTTCAGCCAGAATGCCAGGGTGTCCGGCGCCGACATCATCCGCGGTCCTTTGCCCAGTATCTGCCCGCCCTGCCAGGGCATTAGCGGATCATCCGTGCCCATCAGCAAAAACAGCGGCACCGGCTTTTCAGGTGTCCGGCAATCGGTCTGCTCGGGCTGGTTGGCAATAAACACCGCGGCGGCGGTTATTCGCTCCGGCAGTTCCGTCACCAGGCGCAGGCTCATCATGCCGCCATTGGAAGCGCCGGTAATATAAACCCGATCGGGGTCTGTCGAAAAATGCACCTGCGACCAGTCGATAAGTGCATTCGCAAAGCCGGTATCATCGGCACGCGAAGCAGAATTATTGCCCTCGACAGGCATACGGCAGTCATTCCAGCTCTGATGGTCACCGCGGGTATCGCCGGTTTTGATATTCACCCCGTTGGGCGCCAGCAGCAGAAAACCATTGTCTTCGGCCAGTTGCCGCCATTCCTGCAAACCACCCGCATGCCGGCTGAAAATCTTGCGCATACTGCGCGTGCCGCCGTGAAACACCATGAGCAGTGCAGGCGTTTTCTTCAGGCGGGTGGGAATGTAGTAACGAAAATAGCGTGTCAGGCCATCATGCTGCAGGCTGGATTCATGCCAGCCCGGTGACCGCTCGGGTCTGGTGCGCTCCTGCTGTGTGGTCGCTTGCCCGGCCTGCGCACTTACCGGCTGTAGCAGGACAAGAACAAGCAGAAGCAACAAACGCACGGGATTACCAGCGCCGGAAAAGATTAAACAGCAGTGTCAGCACGACGCTGACAATCAACATGGAGGTAATGGGAATAAAAATCCGGGTATTGCCGGATTCGATGCGGATATCGCCGGGCAGCCGGCCGAACCAGTTCAGCGACCAGGGCGCAAAGTGCATCAGGGCGCCGATAAGCAGAATGACAGCGCCGATGAGCATCAGGCCTTTAGCCATGCCTGTTTACCCGCTGCATGGTAGAAACCGGGCTATTTTGAATAATAGACCCCGGGTATCCAGCTCTTCTTGATCTCGGTGGTGCGTTCAATGTCAATCCTGGCTTCGTCGATATAGGTAAACACATTCAACCCGATACGAATAACATCCTTGTGGCGCAGAGCGGTTTTTATCACCTTTTTTCCGTTCACAAAAGAGCCGTTGGTACTGTCGAGGTCTTCCAGCACATACGCCACCGTACCGTCCTTGCCGACCATACGGGTAACGCGGGCATGGGCACTGCTGACCTCAAGGTGATCGATCTGTACCACATTATCGGAAGTGCGGCCGAATGTCAGCGGATTTTCATCCAGCTCGAAACGGTTGGCCACCACGCCGTCAATGGTTTGTATTATTGCTGCCATAGTACTGTCTCACAAAATCCAGGACGCCCTGAATAAATAATGATTTTGTCATCCTGAGCGATGTCAATCGTTACATGGATGTAACGTATTAGGGCAATGCAGGAGCAATTGCCGAAGAATCCTGTACCACCGGGTAATCAAACAACTGCGAAACAATAAATTTTTCGACCTTGCTCAAAACCAGGGAACCTCTGATTAATGTCATTTTGAGCGGAACGAAGTGGAGTCGAAAAATCTTATGCTACGAAAACTGTTGCTTGCACACTGGTATAAGATCCTTCGGCTCCGCTACGCAGCACTCAGGATGACAGAATCTCTAGTAATCAGAGGCTCCGGAAACACCGGAATCTGCAGACAAGTCTAGACAAATATTCCGGAAAATGGCGTCAGAGCGGGTTTTATAGCGCTAAATCGACCACCTGGCAAAGCCATCAGGCCCCCTCCTTTTCCTCATACAACAACAGATTCCGGATAAACACCCAGTGCCAGGCAATACCGGCCAGCACCGCGATATGAAACAGCTCATGCGGGCCGATCACACCGGCAATCACCACCGGCAGACGCAGAAACTCCAGGGTGGCGCCCACGGTATAGGCCAGCGCGCCGTAGAGCAGCGGTTTGATAATGGCAAAGCCGTGCAGGCGGTGCGTCATATAGGCCGAAACTATACCCATCCAACCCAGGCCCAGGTAGGACACCAGCCCGACCCACTCGGCCAGGTCATTGAAAAAGATGGATTTCAGCGTAATGCCGGCAATCGCCAGCGTCCAGATCAACGCGAGAAACCCCCAGCGCGAAAAACCGGTAAACAGAATGACATGAACCGGAGTAAAGGTGCCGGCAATCAAACCGAAAATCCCGGCATGGTCCAGGCGTTGCAGAACCATCCGCGGCGTTCCTTCAATATCCAGCAGGTGAAACACCCCGCTCATGGAAAGCAGAAAGACGCCGGAAAATACAAACACCCCCACCGCAATGGCCCAGGCCGTATGGCCGCGTGCCATAAGAACCAGCTTGATGCCGTAAATAAAAAAGACAAAGGCGCCAAGCAAATGGCTGATAGAGCTGAAAGGCTCGCTGAAACCGGGAATAGCGATTGTAGACATCAATGCGATAGCTTTAGATTTTATTGAAAGATGAAACAGATATGGGGTAATTTCCCTGCATCACAACCTGTGGGAGCAGACAATTTCGCAAATGTGTACAGCTGAATTTAACGCAACACGCTCATCCTGAGTGTAGCGCAGCGAAGGATATTAAAGCCTGCAGAACGACCAGTAAAAAAAGATTCTTCGCTAACGCTCTGAATGACAGGACAAGGCTACCACGCCACAAGTGCGCAGCCCGCCATTAACCTGCAGGCGGATACTCCGCAAAAACCGGCAATTTATCCGAGCACGAGCACAACCAGTCGGCACGCGAATCCTGGAAAATCCGCGCATGCGCCGGCCACGGTGAAGGCCCGCCCAGCGTTCCGGCCGGTATCAGCATACCATCGAGCGCGGGAAAAACCCGGGGCATCGGCCCGTTGCACTGTGTACAGAAACAGTTATAAAACCGTTTCATATCAATAGTAACACGCGCTGTCAGAATTCAGGGCTGATAATGCCAGAGGCCCATGAAAAACCTCCGATCAAAATTCCGGAATATGCTGTAAATCCCCTTACTTTTTGTGGTAATGTGAGCAGGCTTCAAAATTGTTACGGATTCATACAAACCAGTCACAAAGGGAGGAAGCGTATGCACACCAAAACAATTGCTCTGGCAGTATCATTACTGCTACTAACATCATGCGGCGGGGGCGGTAGCAGCGACAATCCGCCTGCCCCGAGCTCAACAAACAACCCGTCGCCACCCCCTGAACCACCACCGTCAACCCCTACCGCGAGCACCGGCGTCTTTATCGACAGTACCGTATCCGGAATCGCATACCAGACACCCACCTACAGCGGATTGACCAACAATGCCGGCGAATACAACTACCTGCCGGGGGAAACCGTCACATTTTCCGTTGGTGGTATCGTCTTTGGCTCAACTGCCGCAGGCCCGGTTGTTACCCCGTTATCACTGGTATCGGGCTCGACCGATCCAACTGATCCCGTGGTAAGCAATATCGTACGCCTGCTACTAACGCTGGATGATGATGGCGATGCCAGCAACGGCATCAGTATTTCATCGGCTACGAGCACTGCCGCAACCGGTGTGTCGGTTGATTTTGCTGCTGCAGACCTGGCCGCAGACCCCGGCGTAAGCACCCTGCTGGCCTCACTGCCCGGATCTCCGATGCTGGTTGATGCCGCTACCGCACAAAGTCACTTTGCCAATACACTGGCAACATCCTGGGGAACTATGAAATGGGGAACCGGCAGCTGGCAGGCCGCAACACCCTGAGCGCTTG
>DRLE01000244.1 GCA_011051475.1 Gammaproteobacteria bacterium | reverse complement strand
TAAAACTGACAGTATCCAGAGGTTACACCCGTGTTCTGCAGAGTGCGGTTCATGGCTATTTCATTTTGCCACCGCACTTGCCTTCACCGCATTTGCCTTCCTTTTTCATCTTCTTCTTGCCTTCGCCACACTTGCCTTCCATGTCCTTCTTGTGGCTTTCGCCGCACTTGCCTTCCTTTTTCATCTTTTCTTTTTTCTCTGCCTTCATCTTGCCACCGCATTTGCCTTCGCCGCACTTGCCTTCAGCAACCTGCATGTAACCACCTTCAACATTCTGCATGCCGAACGGGTTGGCATCAGCGGAAGCTGCAGGGGAAGCTGCCATGGCAGCGGCAAAGGTAGCGCCCATGGCAATGGAAAGTGATTTGTTCATAGTTTTTTTCATTAACTTGATCTCCTGAAAGTTGTTAAGGTCGCAAATCGCAACCGAGTGTACAATGTTACCGCTTTCAATGACAACTGTTTTTGATGCGGGTTCCTGATTGTCTTAAAAAAGGCTTATTTTTCCGCTATTTTTTTTAGGCAGTCTAAATATGCAGCTTCATCCGGCTGTTTCTGTTCACGTTGCGCCTGCCACAGAGCTTCGCCCAGGCATTCCATCATGGCGTGTTCCGCACTGTGTGCATCACCGTGTATCTTGCTTAGTGTGTGATACAGGTCACATATGCCTTCGGGCCGATTGGTGCTTATCTGCTCGTGCAGAGCGATATGCATGCTCATGTGCAGAAAAGGATTGCTCTCACCCAGTTCGGCAGAGAAATCCCGGTCGATAAATTTTTCATCTTCGAGAAGGTGATGATACTCGGGATGCAGTTCGACAATGCTGGCAATAACCGTTTGCAGGGCATCCATAGGCAGGTCGTTCTTTTTCAGGCGCCAGCAGTTAAAGAAAACCTGGCGAAGTTCATTACGGTTATTGCCAAACATGGAGATAAAAACCCGGCTGTTAATAGGGAATGCTGGTCAGAAGTTATATGCGTGTACCACAAGATGCCTGATGTTAACATAGTTTAAACGCTGCTTCGCAAGGGGATGAGTGCGGGCAATATCGGGATTAAAGAAGTGGCATGATAAAGTGTAAAACAGGCTGGTCACGGGAGGTTTTTATGGTTTCATTCAAAGCAGTAATCGCCGGTATACTGACAGATATAGCAGGCTCAATCATTGCCGGTGTGCTTGTCAGTATTGCGCTGGTTATCTATCTTGTCAGTAATGGTGCGGATGAAAATAATATGGAAGCGATGATTATGGAAAACATGGTGCGGCCACCATGGAGCATAATCAGCTTCGCAATGGCCGCGCTTGTCTCGTTGATGGCCGGCTATGTAACAGCAAAAGTCGCAAAGGTGCAGGTTTATTATGCTGCCGGCATTGTTGCCCTGCTGACAGCGGCCTACGGGTTCTATGCGGGACTGGGCATGTATTCCCATGTCATGAATGCAGGTGTTAGTGTGTTTTCCGCCGCCATCGTTATGCTTGGCGCCTGGCTCTGGCGCAAGCGCAATCCTGCATGAGCCGGTCTGTCCCGGTCGTCATTCCGGACTCTTTATCGCGTCCGATGAATGCTCGCGGCCGCCATTTTTCAGCGGTGTTTATTTATGTACGGGTGGTTTAATATACGCGGCTTCGCATAATACTGAATACAAGGCGGCAGCGTGCCTGTTTCGCCATACCCGTTTATATATCAGATAATCCATGACAAATGACAACCACGACAAGCTGTATGCCATCGACATGGAGAAAATCACCGATTTTGTCTTTGACGACAGGGTGGTTAAGGTTTTTGCCGACATGGTGCGCCGTTCCGTCCCCGGTTATGCAACGCTGCTGTCCATGCTGCCGGTGATCGTGCGTCATTTTGTTACTGCGGGCAGCCGCTGTTATGACCTTGGCTGCTCACAGGGCGCCTGCACCCTGGCCATGCGTCATAGCCTGCAGCATAATGATGTCAGAATTATAGCCGTGGATAATTCCCCCAGCATGGTGGCTTCCTGCCGTGAACAGATTACCCTGGATCATGCCCGTGCGCCTGTGGATGTCTCCTGTGAGGACGTGTGTGAGACCAGTATCAGTAATGCCAGTCTGGTGGTCATGAATTTTACCCTGCAGTTTGTCGAGCCTTCGCGCCGCGCGGCATTGCTCAGGCAGATCCATGCGGGGCTGAATCCGGGCGGTGCCTTGCTGCTGTCGGAAAAAATCCGTCTGCCTGACAGCGAGGCTGACCTGATGACCGCGCTGCACGAAGAGTTCAAACGTGCCAACGGCTATTCCGAGCTGGAGATCAGCCAGAAGCGCAGCGCCCTGGAAAACGTGCTGGTTGCCGAATCAGTGGAAGAGCACAAACAGCATCTTTACGATGCCGGCTTCTCTCGGGTCGTGGTCTGGTTTCAGTGTTTCAACTTTGTCTCCCTGCTGGCCATAAAATGAAGCCGCTTGATCTGCAGGCCATATTGCGCGAAGAAGGCATGGATGCCTGGGCCGAGCGCCTGCCAGAACAGTTCGCCGCCGGTCTGGACAAGAAACGCTATGGCGACATCCCCCGCTGGCAGCAGGTGCTCGACGCCCTGCCTGAACTGAAGGCAGCTGCCATGGATTTCACTTCGCCTGCTATCACCATCGAGCCGCAGGCAGACTTCTCTTCCGCCCAGCGCCTTGAGCTGGAGGATTTACTCAAGGGCCTGATGCCCTGGCGCAAGGGACCGTATTCACTGCACGGGGTTTATATCGATACCGAGTGGCGTTCGGACTGGAAATGGCAGCGGATTGTTCCGCATATCAGCTCCCTGCATGACAGGCTGGTGCTGGATATCGGCTGCGGCAACGGCTACCACTGCTGGCGCATGCTGGGCGAGGGCGCCCGCCGGGTCATCGGCATCGATCCGATGCCGCTGTTTCTGCACCAGTTTGCCGCGGTGAAACATTTTACCGGCGAGCAGCCCGTCGACCTGGTGCCGATCGGCGTGGAACAACTGCCTTCGGCCATGCAGGCTTTCGACACCGTGTTTTCCATGGGTGTGCTCTATCACCGGCGTTCACCCATCGACCATCTTTACCAGTTAAAGGATGCACTGCGTCCCGGTGGTGAACTGGTGCTGGAAACCCTGGTAATAGAGGGCGATGAGCAGGCCGTACTGTTACCAAAAGGGCGTTATGCCCGCATGCGCAATGTCTGGTTCCTGCCATCAACCGAGGCCATGATGCTATGGTTGCAACGCTGCGGTTTCGAAAATGTGCGCCTGGTCGATGTGAATGTCACCAGCACCGAAGAGCAACGCGCCACCGACTGGATGCGTTTTGAATCACTGGCCGACTGTTTGCAGAAAGACAACCC